>NZ_JALBYS010000023.1:0-84907 GCF_022678525.1 Serratia sp. PGPR-27
ACCGTGGACAACGTGGTGGCGAAGGCGCAGGCGCTGCTGAAGTAAGCGGCCTGGCGCCAGCCGATAAAAAAGCCGGTCATGATGACCGGCTTTTTTTATGGGCGGAAATCGCGATTACGACGCGGCGTTGGCGCTTTCGGCGCTGCGCAACCGGTCGTAAGCGGCCGCCAGCAACAGCACCAACAGCGTAGGCTGCAGCCAGACCAGACCCTGCTCGGCCAGCGGCAGCTTATCGAACCAGGCGGGCAGCAGGCCGCTGAAGCTGGAAGCCTTCAGGCCGTCGGCGAGGCCAAACACCAGGCTGGTGGCGATCACTGGCGCAAAGACGCGCCTGGCGCTGCGCCAGCGGTTCTGGCTGAAGCTGAGCAACACCAGCGCGATGCAGGGCGGGTAGATCGCCGTCAGCACCGGCAGCGAGACGCGGATAAGATTGGCCAGCCCCATGTTGGAGACCAGCATGGCGAAGAGGGCGAGGATGACCACCAGCGTGCGGTAAGAGAGCGGCAGGTAGCGGGAGAAGAAGTCCGCGCAGGCGCAGGTCATGCCGACCGCTGTCACCAGGCAGGCGATGAACATCAGCACCGCCATAAAGACGCTGCCCAGATCGCCGAAGGTGTGCTGTACATAGGCGTGCAGGATTGCCGCGCCATCCTGAGCGCCATTCTCGATTAGGCTGCCGCTGCCGGCGCCGAGTTTGAACATGCAGATATAGACCAGCGTCAGGCCGACGCCGGCGATCAGGCTGGCCCACAGCGTATAACGCAGCAGCAACCCGCTGTCGCTGACGCCGCGCGAGCGTGCGGCGGTAACGATAATCGAACCGAACATCAGCGCCGACAGCGTATCCATGGTTTGATAACCCTGTACGAAGCCGGTGGAAAACGCCGCGGCCTGATAGCTGCCGACGGCGGAGAGCGGCGCGCCTGCGGGCCAGATCAGGGCGGCGATGCCGAGCGCGGCCAGCGCCAGAATTTTCAGCGGCGCCAGAATATGGCCGACGTTATCGAGCAACCGTCCGGGATATAGCGACACAATCATCGCCAGGGTAAAGAACAGCAGGCTGTAGATGAACTGCGGCAGGGCGCCGTCGCCGGTGAAAGGCGCAATGCCGAGGGCGAAAGAGACATTGGCGGTTCGCGGCGTGGCGAACAGCGGGCCGAGCGCCAGATAGCAGACGGTCGCCAGCAGCAGGCCGGCGGTGCGGCCGATGGGGCCGGTAAGCAGGCTGATGCTGCCGCCGACGCGCGCCAACGCGATCACGGCGATCACCGGCAGGGCGACGGCGGTCACCATAAACCCGAGGGCGGCCGGCCACAGATGTTCGCCGGACTGCAGCCCCACCAGCGGCGGGAAAATGATGTTGCCGGCGCCGACAAACAGGGCAAAGGTCATAAAGCCCAGGGCGATAATGTCTTTCGGGGATAAACTCTTGGTCATAACGGTATGGCACTGCCTGTATTCATGAAATAAACGGCCCGCCTGCAGAGGGCTGGCGCGTGGGGCAGCGAGCGCCCGCAAAAATTTTCGTCCGGCAGGATATAATAATTCGGCGACAAAAACCTGATTAATCCAGCGTTGTTTATCCTGGCGTGAACCGGCCGCACAGAGGGATCATGGCGGCCGGCCCGGCAGCGCGTTAGCGCGCCACCATGTCTATCGACAGCGGAATTTCGATGTGCGGCTTGAAAGAATCATACGCGAAAGAGACGTGGCCGTCTTCGACCGGTTTGCGGGTGAAAAAGATCAGCATATCGCGGGTTGAATCCTTACGTTTGTCCTGCGCTTTCACCGGAGAGAGGCTGTGTTTGCGCTCGTGGTCGACAATCAGCAGGGTGTCGAGGAAATGCCGATGCTGTATTTCGCCCAAAATCCATTCCGGCCGGGCCCGATCGAATTTGATCCCGCTGGTTTCGCGCATATCGTGAATAAAGGTCTTGGCGCTGTCGTCGGTCATGTTGTCGCAGCCGAGGAAGGTTGTCATGGTGTGGTCGACGCCGTCGCTGTGCACGCCTTCCAGCGCCGGTTCGCCCAGCATCTGCGGCGTGGTGACGGTGCGCAGGTTGAACACGGTGCAGACGAACTTGTTGATCTCCTGATTAAGCCGGGGGCGCGGCGTCACGCTCACGCCATCGATCACGTAGGCTTTGAATTTCATCAGCGCCTGAAAGGCCGTATTCAACTGCAGATCGTCGTTGATGCCGCGGAAATGGCGCACCTTTCCCGAATCGTAGCGGATGAAGTCTTCCTCGACCGAGAGCACGAAAGGCTGGAACTCCAGCCGCTCAATCCGGGCGCGATCGAAGTCGAAACAGAAACGGCCGTTTCTGGACTTGCGGAAAGGCAGCGTGGGATCGTCCGCCAGATTGGCGCTGACCTGCTGCAGCCTGGCGAAATCTTCCGGCCGCGCGCCCAGCGCCAGCAGGATTGCCTGCATGGTAGCGCCGGGGATAAAGGCTGAACGGTGTTCCTGGTATGCCTTCTTAACTTCATCAAGCAGAGATAACTGTCGCATTTCTCGGTGGCCTCACGAATGATGGGGCGGTTATAAAATCTTGCTGCCGATCTCCACGTCGAAATCGGGTTTCAGCAAGACGGTGCCTTGATCCCTGGTGACCGCGGCAAGAACCAGCACTTCGGATTTAAATCCGGCAACCCGCCTGGCGGGGAAATTAACGACGGAGATGACTTTTCTGCCAAGCAGGTCATCTTCCTGATAGTTTTCGCATAATTGTGCCGAGCTGTTTTTAATGCCAATTTCCTCGCCGAAATCAATGCGCAGCTTATAGGCGGGTTTTAACGCCTTGTCGTTATATTCCACGGAAATAATTTCGCCAATACGCATATCCAGTTTCATAAAATCAGTGATTTCGGCCATGAGTCAGTCCCGTTAATTAAATGGCTTCAGAAAGGCTAGCAAAGGGGAATTATCCCGACAATGTCGCCAAGAGGGGAATATTTATACCCGATGTAGCAATTAATTTACATTGTCGTAACGTAGCGTAATTAATTATAAGCTTGATGAATTATATGAAATTGAAACTTCATTATTCACCGGTAATTATGTGTACCATCTGAACTTGGGCGTCCGCTCGGCACTGTTAAGCCCGTGTTAAATTGGTTAGTATGCCTTCATTCATCAACCGCATTCTTTCAGGTAGTGATATGGAAATAACCCCGCGTGAAAAACGCGATCGGCGAAAGGCATTTATCGCGCCGTTTTTCCTGATATTAATTTGGTCGACGGGTTTTATTGCCGCGCGGGCGGTGGCGGATCATGCCGATCCCAACCTTTTCCTGACCTTTCGCTTTTTGATCGCCGCCGCGGTATTCGCTTTGCTGGCATTGCACTGCGCCTGGCCCAAGGGGCGGCAGTTCGTGATGCACCTGCTGACCGGCATGTTGATGAATGGCGTTTATCTCGCTGCAAGCTGGTGGGCGGTAGCGAACGGCCTGGCGGCCGGGGTGATGTCGCTGATCGGCGGCTTGCAGCCGCTGTTCACCGCGCTGATTTTCGCGTTGGTGCTGCGCAAATCGATAGGGTTACGCTCCTGGGCCGGGCTGGCGATCGGCTTTATCGGCGTTGCGCTGGTGCTTTCTCCCCGGCTGACCGGCATTGATGTCGGCAATATGGCGCTGTTGCCGATCCTGATGGGGTTTGGCAGCATCGTCGCGCTGACGATCGGCATCATGGTGCAGAAGTCTTCGCTGGCGGCGGCCGATCTGCGGGCTGCGGGCGCCATTCAGCACCTCGGTGCGGCGATCGTGACCGGCGCGTTGGCGGCCGTGATGGGCTCCGGCGCCTGGGACAATTCGCCGACGCTGTGGTTCTCGCTGCTGTGGTCGGCCGGCGTGTTGTCGCTGGGCGGCACCGCGCTGTTCATCTGGATGGTGCGCCACGGCGATTTGACTCGCATTACCGCGCTGATGCTGCTGGTGCCGCCGGCGGCAGCGCTGCAGGCTTATGCGCTGTTTGGCGAGGCGCTGTCGCTGGTGCAGTTGGCGGGGTTTGCCCTGACCCTGCTGGGGGTAGCCATCGTACAGCGAATTCGCCTGCTGCGGCGTTCTCGCCTGGCCGAATAGTTTGCGACTGGAAGTGCCGTAAAGCCCGCGCTGCCGGGCTTTTTTATTGGCTGAAAAACGTCCAACCTCACAAAACCGAAAGATAACAAAGCAACGCCGTTGCTACGTCTCAGTTATTAACTATATGTTAATTTTTGGTTTATTAAATGTGATCAGGGGATGGATGATGATGATGAAAAAAATCAGCGCGACCGTAGCGGCAATCACCTTGCTGGGCTCCGTTTCCGCCTATGCGGCCTTCCCGGCGGGCTACCCCGCCGACTATCAGAAACTGGTCGACGGCGCGAAGAAAGAAGGCAAGGTGGTGATTTACTCGACCACCGACACCAAGGCGGCGGCGCCGCTGATCCAGGGGTTCGAGGCGTTGTATCCGGGCATCAAGGTCGAATACAACGACATGAACAGCACCGAACTGTATAACCGCTTTATCAGCGAGCAGGCGGCCGGCGGCACCAGCGGCGACGTGGTGTGGAGTTCGTCGATGGACACCATTTTGAAACTGGCGGGCGATTACGCGCAGGAATATGCCTCCCCCGAGCAGGCTCAGCTGCCGAAATGGGCGGTATGGCAAGAGAAGGTGTATGGCACCACCTACGAGCCGGTGGTGTTTATCTATAACAAACGCCTGATCCCGCAAGGCGATGTGCCGGATTCGCATGCGGCGCTGGCCAAGCTGATCGCCGGCCAGACGGACAAATTCAAGAAGAAAGTCACCACCTACGACATCGAAAAATCCGGCGTCGGCTTCATGCTGTCGGTGCAGGACTTCAAGGCCGATCCCAACTACTTCAAAACGCTGGCCGATGTGGCCAAGGGCGGGTTGGCGGTGCAATCCTCCACCGGCACCATGATGGAACGCGTTTCCTCCGGTGAAAACCTGATCGGCTTCAATATCCTCGGTTCGTACGCCGAGGCTCGCGCCAAGAGCGACCCGTCGCTCGGCATCGTCTATCCGAAAGACTACACCCTGGTGCTGTCGCGCGTGAGCTTCATCAGCAAAGAGGCCGGCAACCCTAACGCCGCCAAGCTGTGGTTCGACTACGTGCTGTCGGAGAAAGGGCAAAATATTCTCGCCAATCAGGCCGATATCCCCTCGATCCGCAACGACATCGAAGGCAAGAACGACATCGATGGCATGACCAAGCTGTTGGGTAACGCGCTCAAGCCGATCCCGGTCGATGACAGCCTGCTGGAATATCTGCAGCCGGCCAAGCGTCTCGACTACATCAAACAATGGCGCGCCGCCGCGGCGAAATAACAGGGACTGCATTCGGACGCGCGCCTGTCGCACGGGCGCGCGCCCTTTGGTCGTCGTTTACAACCATAGGGAGCATTTATGCAAGCATGGCGCAGAAAGTGGCAGAGCCTGCCGCGCGGCCTGGTGGTGTTGATAACCGCGCTGGTTATCTATGTCCCCCTGTCGTTTATCATCATTCAAAGCTTCCTCTCGGCACCGTTTTTCTCTCCTTCCAAGGTCTTCAGCCTTGAGGCCTTCGAGTTCATCTTTACCGACCCGGATTTCTACAAAGCCCTGAAAAGCGGATTTATTCTGGCATTCGGCCTGGTGATTATCGCCATCCCGCTCGGCGGTATTTTAGCCTTCCTGATGGTGCGCACCGATCTGCCGGGGCGGCGAATCATCGAACCGCTGATTCTGGTGCCGATCTTCGTGTCGCCGATGGTGCTGGGTTTCGGTTACGTGGTGGCGGCGGGGCCGGTAGGCTTCTTCTCGCTGTGGGCGGAGGCGCTGCTGGGCTTCGTGCCGTGGAACATCTACTCAATGGCCAGCATCGTGGTGATAGCCGGATTGACGCACGTGCCCCATGCCTACCTGTACATCTCCTCGGCGCTGCGCAGCGTGGGCTCCGACGTTGAAGAAGCGGCGCGCACCGCCGGCGCCACACCGCTGCAGGTGATGACCGCCGTCAGTCTGCCGATGGTGCGGCCGTCTATCTTGTACGCCGGGGTGCTGCTGTTCTTCCTCGGGCTGGAAGTGTTCGGCCTGATGCTGGTGCTGGGCGATCCGGAAGGCAACCTGGTGCTGGCGACCTACCTGTACCAGTTGACCAACAAGCTGGGCACGCCGTCTTACCATCTGATGGCGGCGGTGGCGGTGGTGCTGATTTGCATCACTATTCCGTTGGTGATGCTGCAGCGCCGGCTGATGCGCACCGCCAACCGCTTTGTCACCGTCAAGGGCAAAGCCTCGCAGGCCCGCGCGCTGCCGCTGGGTAAATGGCGCTGGGTGGCCGGCGCGGTGGTGGTGTTCTGGCTGACCGTGACCATCGGCGTGCCGCTGATCGGCGTGGTGCTGCGCGCCTTTATCTCCAACTGGGGCGTGGGCGTGTCTGTCTGGGACGAACTGTCGATCAACACCTTTCGCACCATCTGGGCGCAGCCCAACCTGCTGCGCGCCATCGTCAACTCGATGGCGATCGGGGTGATCGGCGGGGCGCTGGCGGTGGCGTGCTACCTGTTTATCGGCATCGCGATGCACCGCAAGCCGGATGGCGCCACGCGCTTCCTCGACTACAGCGTGCTGGTGCCGCGCGCGGTGCCGGGGCTGCTGGCCGGTCTGGCATTCCTGTGGGTGTTCCTGTTCCTGCCGATGTGGCTGGACAAATCGCTCAAGGAAGGCTGGCTGTCGGCGTTGCCGATGGCCGAATGGCTGCGTGCTAACTGGATTGTCTGGCTGCGTTCGCTGCGCAGCACCATATTCAGCGTCTGGCTGGCCTACACCGTGGTGTGGATGGCCTACGGCCTGCGGCTGATCTCTTCCACGTTGCTGCAGGTGGGGCCGGAGCTGGAAGAGGCGGCGCGCAGCGCCGGCGCCAGCCGCGGCCAGATCACCCGCCACGTCACCATTCCGCTGTCGCGCTATGGCCTGATCGGCTCCTGGCTGCTGATGTTCCTGATTTTTGAACGCGAATATTCCACCGGGGTGTATCTGCTGTCTCCGGGCACGGAAACCATCGGCTCGATGCTGGTTTCTCTGTGGGCCGCGGGCGCTATCGATATCGTCGCCGCGCTGTCGTTCATCAATATTCTGCTGGTGGTGCTGGGGCTGGGGATCGCCTTGCGCTTTGGAGTGAAATTACATGATTGAACTTTCGGTAGAGAATCTGCATTTGACCTATGGCGACAACCCGGTGCTGAAAGGGGTGTCGATGGATCTGAAACGGGGCGAAGTGGTCTCGCTGCTGGGCCCGTCGGGCAGTGGCAAAACCACGCTGCTGCGGGCGGTGGCCGGGCTGGAGAAACCGAGCCAGGGGCGGATCGTCATCGGCAACAGCGCGGTGTACAACGGCAGCGCGCGCAGCGAAATTCCCGCCGAAGAGCGCAACCTGGGGCTGGTGTTTCAGTCCTATGCCCTGTGGCCGCATAAAACGGTGTTTGAGAACGTCGCTTACCCGCTGAAGCTGCGTAAGACCGGCTCGGCGGAAATCGCCCAGCGAGTGCAGGCGGTACTGGATCAGCTCGGGTTGGGGCATCTGGCCAAGCGGCACCCGCACCAGCTTTCCGGCGGCCAGCAGCAGCGCGTGGCGATCGGGCGTGCGCTGGTCTACAACCCGCCGGTGATCCTGCTGGATGAGCCGCTGTCCAACCTCGACGCCAAGCTGCGCGAAGAGGCGCGGGTATTCCTGCGCGAGCTGATCATCAAGCTCGGTCTGTCGGCGCTGATGGTGACTCACGATCAGAACGAGGCGATGGCCATTTCCGATCGCATCCTGCTGCTCAATAACGGCAAAATCGAACAGCAGGGCACGCCGCAGGAGATGTACGGCTCGCCCACCACGCTGTTCACCGCCGAGTTCATGGGCAGCAACAACCGCTTGCCGGGCAAGATCGTGGCGCTGGAAGGCGACCGGGCGCGCATCGAAGGCAAGGATTGGGCTCTGTGGGGCAAAGCGGGCGCAGGCGTGCAGGTCGGGCAGGAGGGCACGGCGGTGATCCGCGTGGAGCGCGTGCAGTTGGGCGAAGATCCGCAGGGCAACCAGCTTGAGCTGCCGTTGCTGACCAGCATGTATCTTGGCGATCGCTGGGAATACCTGTTCCGCACCGTGGCCGAAGACTTCGTGGTGCGCGCCTATGGGCATGAGGCGCGCGATCGGGCGCTGTGCCGGCTCTCCCTGCCGGCCGAGCATCTGTGGATATTCCCGAAAGCCTAACCAGGACGCCCGCCGATGCGGGCGTTTCGTTTACAGAGTTAAACCGCTAGCGGTATACGTTTCCCGGCTGGCAACGTCGGCGAAAGTGCGGGTGACGGTCGAATTTTTGCGCGACTATTTCCGCGAGCACTACGGCGAAACGGGGGCGGCGAGCGAAAATCCACCGCGATCTTAAGGCCAAAAATGTGCGCCAGATCATCTTATGCTCGTAAAACTCCCCTCCGTTACTTGCGGGACTGTTGCACCTGTTCCTTTTGCCAAAACTTTGGTTTATGCTCAGCTGAAGCGTTTCAGTTGAAGCGCTCTTCAACAGAAATGCCGATGTGACGGCGGTGAAAAACCGCTGAAGCGCGGGAATAATGCAAACTCGGCGATTCACAGCGGGCGGTACGATCCACTACTCTATGCGGGTTAGTGAGACAACCAGTCAGCGCCGGGCGGCGCCGGTGAGTCACCCGGCGTGGACGGCCCTTTTTCAGGAGCAGCATGACCATCCGCATAGCGATAAACGGCTTTGGCCGCATCGGCCGCAGCGTATTGCGCGCACTGTACGAATCGGGACGACGGGCGGAAATCTCCGTGGTGGCGATCAACGAGCTGGCGAACGCCGAGGGCATGGCCCATCTGCTGAAGTACGACTCCAGCCACGGCCGCTTCGCCTGGGATGTGCGGCAGGAGTGCGACACGCTGAGCGTCGGGGACGACGCGATTCGCCTGTTGCATCAGCCGGCGGTGGAGCAGTTGCCCTGGGGCGAACTGGGCGTCGACGTGGTGCTGGACTGCAGCGGCGTGTACGGCAGCCGGGCGGATGGCGAAGCCCATCTGGCGGCGGGGGCGAAGAAAGTGCTGTTCGCCCACCCGGGCGGCAACGATCTGGACGCCACCATCGTGTTCGGCGTTAACCATCAGACGCTGCTGGCGGAACATCGCATCGTGTCCAACGCCTCGTGCACCACCAACTGCATTATTCCGGTGATCAAGCTGCTGGACGACGCCTACAGCATCGAATCCGGCACCGTGACCACCATTCACTCGGCGATGAACGATCAGCCGGTGATCGACGCGTATCACGCGGATTTACGGCGCACCCGCGCGGCGAGCCAGTCGATCATTCCGGTCGATACCAAGCTGGCTGCGGGCATCACCCGTATCTTCCCGCAGTTTTGCGACCGCTTCGAGGCGATCTCGGTGCGCGTGCCGACCATTAACGTGACGGCTATCGATCTGAGCGTCAGCGTGAGCGCCGCGGTGAAGGTGGCGGAGGTCAACCAGCTGTTGCAAAAGGCCGCACGGGAATCATTTCGTGGTATAGTTGACTACACGGAATTACCATTGGTCTCGATCGATTTTAACCATGACCCGCACAGCGCTATCGTCGACGGTACGCAGACCCGGGTCAGCGGGCAGCACCTGATAAAGACCTTGGTCTGGTGCGACAATGAATGGGGCTTTGCCAATCGGATGTTGGATACAACACGGGCAATGGCCGCCAGCGGTTTCTAGTACGGCGGCGCCGGCGTGATTGGCGCGCTGCTCAGGCAATTTTATAGAGATTCAATAAAGAGGGTTCACCATGTCTGTAATTAAGATGACCGATCTGGATCTGGCGGGTAAACGCGTACTGATCCGCTCCGATCTGAACGTGCCGGTAAAAGACGGTAAAGTGACTTCCGACGCGCGTATCCGCGCTTCCCTGCCGACTATCGAAGCTGCGTTGAAGCAAGGCGCCCGCGTGATGGTAACCTCCCACCTGGGTCGTCCTACCGAAGGCGAGTACAACGAAGAATTCTCCCTGCTGCCTGTGGTCAACTACCTGAAAGACCACCTGAAATCCCCAGTGCGTCTGGCGAAGGATTATCTGGATGGCGTCGACGTTGCCGAAGGCGAACTGGTGGTGCTGGAAAACGTCCGCTTCAACAAGGGCGAGAAGAAAGACGACGAAACCCTGTCCAAGAAATACGCGGCGCTGTGCGACGTGTACGTGATGGATGCATTCGGCACCGCGCACCGCGCGCAGGCTTCCACCCACGGCGTGGGCAAGTTCGCGCCTGTCGCCTGTGCCGGCCCGCTGCTGTCCGCCGAACTGGAAGCGCTGGGCAAAGCGCTGGGCAACCCGGCCCGTCCGATGGTCGCCATCGTGGGCGGTTCTAAAGTCTCCACCAAACTGACCGTGCTGGATTCCCTGTCCAAAATCGCCGATCAGCTGATCGTCGGCGGCGGCATCGCCAACACCTTCGTGGCGGCGCAGGGCAACAACGTGGGCCAGTCCCTGTACGAACCTGACCTGATCCCGAACGCGCAGAAACTGCTGGAAACCTGCGACATTCCGGTGCCGACCGACGTGCGCGTAGCGACCGAGTTCTCCGAAACCGCAACCGCGACCGTGAAGTCGGCGAGCGAGATCCAGGACAACGAGCAAATTCTGGATATGGGCGACGTCTCTGCCGAGCGTCTGGCCGTTATCCTGAAGAACGCCAAGACCATTCTGTGGAATGGCCCGGTTGGCGTATTCGAGTTCCCTAACTTCCGTAAGGGCACCGAAATTGTCGCCCGCGCGATCGCCGATAGCGACGCTTTCTCTATCGCTGGCGGCGGCGACACTCTGGCAGCCATCGATCTGTTCGGTATCGCTGACAAAATTTCCTACATCTCCACCGGCGGTGGCGCATTCCTGGAATTCGTTGAAGGGAAACCGCTGCCTGCAGTCGTGATGCTGGAAGAGCGCGCTAAGCAGTAATTCAGACAACGGGAGGCGAAAGCCGCCCGTTTGTTTTATACCGCGCGGCTAACGCTGCGCGGCGTGAAAACATCGATTTACATCCATCTACGGCCGACGAAACAGGACAAAGTAACATGTCTAAAATTTTTGATTTCGTAAAACCGGGTGTCATCACGGGTGATGACGTTCAGAAAGTCTTCGCAGTTGCTAAAGAGAACAACTTTGCGCTGCCAGCGGTAAACTGCGTGGGTACCGACTCCATCAACGCAGTGCTGGAAGCCGCGGCTAAAGTGCGCGCGCCGGTCATCGTTCAGTTCTCCAACGGCGGCGCCGCGTTTATCGCCGGCAAAGGCGTGAAGACCGATGTGCCTCAGGGCGCAGCGATTCTGGGCGCTATCTCCGGCGCACACCACGTTCACCAGATGGCTGAACACTACGGCGTGCCGGTGATCCTGCACACCGACCACTGCGCGAAGAAACTGCTGCCATGGCTGGACGGCCTGCTGGACGCCGGTGAGAAGCACTTCGCCGCTACCGGCAAACCGCTGTTCTCTTCCCACATGATCGATCTGTCTGAAGAATCTCTGGAAGAAAACATCGAGATCTGCAGCGCCTACCTGAAGCGCATGGCCAAAATCGGCATGACGCTGGAAATCGAACTGGGCTGCACCGGCGGTGAAGAAGATGGCGTGGACAACAGCCATATGGACGCTTCCGCGCTGTACACCCAGCCGGAAGACGTGGCTTACGCGTACGAAAAACTGAACGCCATCAGCCCGCGCTTCACCATCGCTGCATCGTTCGGTAACGTGCACGGCGTGTACAAGCCAGGTAACGTTAAGCTGACTCCGACCATCCTGCGCGATTCTCAGAAATACGTTTCCGAGAAATTCAACCTGCCGCATAACAGCCTGAACTTCGTGTTCCACGGCGGTTCCGGTTCCAGCGATGCGGAAATCAAAGAGTCCGTCAGCTACGGCGTGATCAAGATGAACATCGACACCGACACCCAATGGGCGACCTGGGACGGCATCCTGCAGTACTACAAAGCGAACGAAGCTTACCTGCAGGGCCAGCTGGGCAACCCGAAAGGCGCCGATCAGCCGAACAAGAAATACTACGATCCACGCGTCTGGCTGCGCGCAGCGCAGACCAGCATGGTGACGCGTCTTGAGCAGGCCTTCAAAGATCTGAACGCGGTAGACGTTCTGTAATCTTCGCCAGCTGTTGCACGATGCAAAAGGCTCCCTGCGGGGAGCCTTTTTCGTTTTCAGCTCAGCAAGCCGGCGCCGACGTTGATAGACAGGCCCAGGATCAGCATGTTGAACACGAACGAAATGACCGACTGCACGAGCGCGATTCTACGCACCTCCGCGGCGCCGACCGCCACGTCGGCGGTTTGCGACGCGACCGCGATGGTGAAGGAGAAGTAGGCGAAGTCCAGATAGGTTGGCTCGGTGAGATTGCCGGGGAACAGCAGCGGCAAAGGATCCTGCTGTGCGCCCTGGCGATAAAACTGATGAGCATAGTGCATGGTGAAGGCGGTCGGCAGCAGCAGCCAGGAGACCGCCAGCGTTCCGCCGGTTAGTGCCAGATGCAGGGTTTTCAGCGAGTCGCTGGCCTGTTTGGCGCTGCTCAATTCGAACAGGATCGCCAGAATACTCACCAGACAACCGAAACTGACCAGCGCCAACACTGTGCTGGCGCTTTCATCCTGTCGCCGGGCGATCTGGCGAATGTGCTGCGGCGTGCTGACCAGCATCAGCCGCCAGAGAAACAGCAGATAGAGCCAGGCCAGCGTATTCCAGCCGATCATCAAACGCTGCAGCAACGAGAGCTGGGCCGGCAGCAGCAAAAAGCACAACAGCCCGGCGCCGACGGAAAGCAGCAGCCTGGGCCGCACTTGCCAATAGTGTTTGAGCGAAGAGCGAATGTGCATGAAGAACGGATCCCTTGTCGTGAAATGGCCAACGCGCTGTTTTCAGCATAGAAGAAGCGGCGGGCGGTTTCGGCTATTTTTAACGCTGACGGTTGGCATGAGCCTTTAATGTTGGTTACCCTTAGGCGGTGGTTTCCTACTGGCTGCCGAAGCCAGTGTATTTTTGCGAGTTTCTCCCGTTAGGGACTGAGTTAGGACGACACGAATGAAAGATTTGAATGTAGTAGACGGCATCAACGGTGCCGGAGACTGGTTGGTGAAGAACCAGGATCTGTTGATCCAGTACGCGGTGAATATCGTCGCCGCCATCGTTATCCTGATCATCGGTTCGATCGTGGCCCGCGTGGTCGGCAATGCGCTGAACCGCGTAATGAAGCTGCGCGGCATCGATGCCACGGTGGCGGACTTCCTGTCGGCGATCGTACGTTACGGCGTGCTGGCGTTCACCTTCATCGCGGTGCTGGGGCGCGTCGGCGTGCAGACCACCTCGGTGATCGCCGTGCTGGGTGCCGCCGGTTTGGCCGTCGGCCTGGCGCTGCAAGGCTCGCTGTCCAACTTCGCCGCCGGCGTGCTGCTGGTGATCTTCCGCCCGCTGCGCGTGGGTGAGTATGTCGATCTGGGCGGCGTGGCCGGTACCGTCGATCAGGTGCAGATTTTCTCCACCACCCTGCGTACCGCAGACAACAAAACCATCGTGGTGCCGAACGGTAAAATCATCGCCGGCAACATCATCAACTACTCCCGCGAACCGAACCGCCGTGTGGACATCGTGGTAGGCGTGGCCTACAACGCCGATATCGACGTGGTGAAGAAGGTGTTGGGCGACGTGATCGCCGCCGACAAGCGCATCATGCACGCTAAAGGCGTGACCGTGCGTCTGAACGAGATGGCGCCGTCCTCTCTGAACTTCGTGACCCGTTCCTGGACCACCAACGCGGAATACTGGAACGTGTACTTCGATCTGATGGAAAACTTCAAGCGCGCGCTGGATGCCCACAACATCGGCATTCCGTTCCCGCAAATGGACGTGCACCTGTATCGCACCGAAGACGCTTCCGCCAAGGCGGAATAACGCAGAAGGGAGCCTTGGCCCCCTTTTTGATTGCAGGCCGAGACGTCACTGATGGCGTCTCGGCCTTTTATTTTCCGCGAGTTCAGATGCCGGCCGCCGGTTCGGTGAGCGGCGCGCGGCGGCGCAGGCTGAGGCGATAAAGCAGGAAGATGGCGACTGCGCCCAGCAGCGCCGGCAGCGCCAGCCAGAGGAAGAACACTTCCGGCGAACCGGCGGCGGTCATCATCCAGGCGCCGAGCATCGAGCCGACGATCGAGCCGAAGCGGCCATTGGCCATGGCCCAGCTGACGCCGGTCACGCGGGCTGCGGTCGGGTAAAGGGTGGCGGAAACCAGATTCAGGCCGTTTTGCGCGCCGGCCACGCCGAAGCCTATCAGGAACACGACGGCGGCCAGCGTGTATGCGTCGCCCATCAGGTAACCGGTAGCGCCGATCACCAGCGCGGCGCCCAGGTAGGAGAAGGCCAGCACGCGATAGGGCCCGACCCGATCCATCAGCAGCGCCATCAGGATGGCGCCCAGGGTGCCGCCGAGCGGCACCATCGCGCCGATGCGCGAGGCGTGGGCGATATCGAAACCGGCGTCTTTGAGGATCGTCGGCAGCCAACTGGTGAGCAGGTAGAACACGAACAGCGAACAGAAGAATGCCGCCCACAGCAGCAGGGTGCGCACGGCGCGCCCTTCGATAAACAGGTGCGAGATCGGCGACCTGGCCTGCGCCGGGCGCTCGTCATCGACAATGGGTCCCCCCGTCCAACGCTGGCCGGTGATACGCTCGACCACCCGGCGCAGCCGATCGGCATGTTTGGCGCTGGCGGCCATAAAGCGCACCGACTCGGGCATCTGCCAGGCCAACAGCGGCAGCAGCGCCAACGGTGCAATGCCGCCGACCAGCAGCAGGCCGCGCCAGCCGAACGCTGGAATGATCTGCCCGGCCAGCAGGCCGCCCAGGGCCAGCCCGGCGGTAAAGCCGCTCCAGCTTAGGGTGACCATCAACATGCGCCGGCGCGCCGGTGAGTACTCAGAGCTGAGGGTGATGCAGGTCGGTATCGCGCCGCCGAGGCCAATGCCGGTGATAAAGCGCAACCAGGTCAGGGATTCGATCGAATGCGCATAGGCTGAAGCCAGGGTGCAGCCGCCAAACACCAGCACCGCGACGAGCAGTACGCGCTTGCGGCCGATAGCGTCGGCGATCGGCCCGAACAGCAGGCTGCCGATCAGCAGACCGAACAATCCCGCACCGAAGGCGGGGGAGAGCTGCGCTGGCTGCAGGCCCCACTCTTCGCGCAGCGCCGGGGCGATATAGCCGATGATGGCGGTATCGAAGCCGTCCAGCAGGGCGATGAGGAAACATAAGGTCAGGATCAGGATTTGGTAGGGTGAGATCCTGGCGCGATCGATGATTTCGCTGATGCGAGCGGTATCTGGGCTCATGAGGGTTCCACTGTTATTAAGCTGGTGTGGGCTGGCTGAGGGGCCGTTCAGGCCGCTGTGGCTGGCATCGCGTAGAAATCCGAGTATACACCAGCGCGGGGGCGTTGCGGGGAGAAGGAGTCGATTGATAATCGCCCGCCGCAGGAGGCTACTGCGGCGGGCGCTGGCGCGGTTATTTGGCCAACAGCTCTCGGCGCACGATCTCGGCGCCTGCGCTTAACGCATTCAGCTTGCCGCGGGCGACCTGACGAGGCAGGGGAGCCATGCCGCAGTTGGTCGACGGATAGAGCTTGTCGGCATCGACAAACTGCAGCGCTTTGCGCAGCGTGTCGGCCACTTCTTCCGGCGTCTCAACGGCATGATTCGCCACGTCGATGGCGCCGACCATCACCTTTTTGCCGCGGATCAGTTCAAGCAGATCCATCGGCACGTGCGAGTTATGGCACTCCAACGAGATAATATCGATAGTCGACGTTTGCAGCTTGGGAAACGCCTCTTCATATTGCCGCCACTCAGAGCCCAGCGTCTTTTTCCAGTCGGTATTGGCCTTAATGCCGTATCCATAGCAGATATGTACGGCGGTTTCACACTTAAGCCCTTCAACGGCTCTTTCCAGGGCGGCGATGCCCCAGTCATTCACCTCGTCAAAGAACACATTAAATGCGGGCTCATCAAACTGAATAATGTCGACGCCGGCGGCCTCAAGCTCTTTGGCTTCCTGATTGAGGATCTTGGCGAACTCCCAGGCCAATTTCTCGCGGCTTTTATAGTGGTTGTCATAGAGCGTGTCGATCATGGTCATCGGCCCCGGCAGGGCCCATTTAATCGGCTGCTGGGTCAGCTGGCGTAAAAATTTGGCGTCTTCAACGAAAACGGGCTTTTGACGCGAGACCGCCCCCACCACGGTTGGCACGCTCGCCTCGTAGCGATTGCGGATTTTAACCACTTCGCGTTTCTCGAAATCGACGCCGCTGAGGTGTTCGATAAACGTCGTGACGAAGTGCTGGCGCGTTTGCTCGCCATCGCTGACGATATCGATGCCGGCCTGTTGTTGCTCTGCCAGCGACAAACGCAGGGCGTCTTGCTTGCCTTCGATTAATTCTTCATTTTGCAATTTCCAGGGCGACCACAGGGTTTCCGGTTGGGCCAGCCAGACCGGTTTGGGTAAGCTGCCGGCGGTCGATGTGGGGAGCAATATTTTCATGATAGGTGACCTGTATTTAAGTGAATCAAAGCGCGTAGTGAGCAGACCATTGCTCAAGAATAGGCTTGTAGGGTTTGATAAATTGCTCTTCCGTAAATTTCCCCTGCTCAATCGCCAACTGGCTACGCTCTTCGCGATCGTAAACAATCTTGGTTAATGAATGATCCTGGTTATTCAGGCTTGGCTGATAGCATTGCCCCGCCGCCGAGTTGGCATTGTAAATTTCAGGCCGATAGATTTTTTGGAAGGTCTCCATCGTGCTGATGGTGCCAATCAGCTCCAGATCGGTGTAATCGCTCAGCAAATCCCCGGGGAAATAAAACGCCAGGGGCGCGACACTATTTTTCGGCATGAAGTAGCGCACCTGCAGGCCCATTTTTTTAAAATACCGGTCGGTCAGCGAAGCGCCGTCTTGCCGATACTCGTCGCCCAAGACCGGGTGTTGATTGCCCGTCCGATGATAGGTGTCTTTGCTGGACACGCTGAGGCAGATCACCGGCGGTTTGCTGAAATTCTCATGGTATTCGTTTGAATTGACGAAGTGCTTAAAGATATTGCCGTGCAAATCGCCGAAATCATCCGGAATGGTAAATTCCGCCGTGTTTTTATTGTGCGCCGGCAGCAAGACGCTAAAGTCGTAATCGCGCACGTAAGAGGAGAAATTGTTCCCGACGATGCCCTCGATACGCGTTTGCGTTTTTTTATCAAGGATGTTGGTTTTCAGGATTTCTATTACCGGGAAGCTGGCGCTGTGATCTTCAATGCGCATCTCAACCGAAATGATTTCAAGCTCGACCGCATAGCGATCGGCCTTGGGGTTATCCCAATGCGCCAACGAATTGAAGCGGTTGTTAATCATCACCAGCGTGTTGCGCAGGTTCTCCCGGCGGTTTTCCCCTCTGGCCAAATTGGCGAAGTTGGTGGTGATACGCGTATTTTCAGAAGGGTTATAATCTTCATTGAAAGAACTGCTCTTAATCGTAAAGGTAAAGTCTCTATTCATCGTCTTATAGCATCCTGTTATATGATATGAAGGCTGGGTTTATCCATTTATTTCAATGGCTTGTTTTTATATTTTTTCATTCAGCCAATTTCATATTGTCTGTCGTTAATGAGGTCTATTTTTGCCAGAGTCCCGGTGGGAGTGAAAGAGACTTAATTTCATTACTACATGAGCCACATTCATGATCTGGGGTTCAGGTGGGTTTGCCGCCGTTGCCCTGCGGTGCAGCCGCCCGGCAAGCTGGTGCAGCCTGAAAAATTACGGGTATAATCCCCCCATGACCCCAAGGCTTCAGACACGAACATGACAAAACTCACCTTACAAGAGCAGATGCTCAAAGCGGGCTTGGTAACCAGCAAGAAAATGGCCAAAGTCCAGAGAACGGCTAAAAAATCACGCGTTCAGGCGCGCGAGGCCAGAGAGGCGGTGGAAGAGAATAAAAAGGCGCAGCTTGAGCGCGATAAGCAACTGAGCGAGAAGCAAAAGCAGGCCGCGCTGTCCAAAGAATACAAGGCGCAGGTGAAGCAGCTGATCGAGATGAACCGCATCGTCCTGGCGAAAGGCGATATCGGTTTCAACTTCACCGACGGTAACCTGATCAAAAAAATCCTGGTGGATAAAGCGACCCAGACGCAGCTGATCAATGGCCGCCTCGCCATTGCGCGTTTGCTGATCGAGAACCGGGAAGAGTGTGAATACGCGATTATCCCCGCGAGCGTCGCCGATAAAATCGCGCAGCGCGATGCGGGCAGCATAGTGCTGCACAGTGCGCTGAGTCAGGAAGAGCAGGATGAAGACGATCCGTACGCCGACTTTAAAGTGCCCGACGATTTGATGTGGTAAGCCGCGTTCAGAACGGCGCGGCGTGACGAGCGGCTATCCGCTCTCCGCTGATGGGGTGCACAAAGTCCAGCTCGCTGGCGTGCAGCATCAGCCGCGGCGTCTGCTCGGTACCCGGCAGCAGGCGCCCGCCATACAGATCGCAACCTAAAATAGGATGGCCCAATTGCCGGCTGTGAATACGCAGCTGGTGGGTGCGTCCGGTCTCCGGGGTGAGCTGCACCCGCGTCAGCGGCAGCGAGATCCCGCCTTCCATTTCACGATAAAAACGTTCGACGACCCGATAGCGGGAGCGGGCGGGCTTGCCGTGGAGGGCGCAAATCGACATCAGCGGGAACAACGCCGGATCTTTGGCGATCGCTGCGTCTATGACCCCTTCGTTATCCGCCAGATGGCCGCAGAGCAGCGCGCTGTACACTTTGCCGACGGTGCGTTCGCTGAACTGCCGGCAGAGCGCGGCGTTGACGGCCTTGTTGCGGGCCACCACCATCAAACCGGACGTGCCGAAATCCAGGCGGTGCGCCAGGGCGCAGCCGGGGAACAGCTGTACCAGCCGGTGGTGTACCGAATCGAGATTCTGCGGATTTTTGCCCGAGAGGCTGAGCAGCCCGGCCGGCTTATTGATCAGCGCCAGATGATCGTCCTGATAGAGGATCTCTATCTGGTCATGGCATGGCGGGGCGATAAAGGTATCGGTGATCGTAGACATCGGGCGGCCGGCTGGAGGGTGGGTGCGGATGATAGCGAATTTCGCGTCGATGAGCGAATGCGGTTTTCGCTACACTGCGCCTCATGCCCGTTGGCACCCGATGCGGCAAAGCATCGGGTGCCACGGTTAAAGCCCCGGCGCGCTACTGCCCGTAGTAGGCGTGTTGGCCGTGTTTGCGCAGGTAGTGTTTGTCCAACAGTTCGCGCTGCATGCTGTGAATGCCCGGCGTCAGCTGGCGCGAGAAAATGCCCATGTAGGCAATTTCTTCCAGCACCACCGCATTATGCACCGCATTGTGGGCGTCTTTGCCCCAGGCGAAGGGGCCGTGGGCGTTGACCAGTACCGCCGGGATCGCGTTGGGATTAATATCGCGCCGGCGGAAGGTTTCGATAATCACGTTGCCGGTTTCCAGTTCGTAATCGTGCTCAATTTCATCCTGGGTCATCAGGCGAGTGCAGGGGATCGCGCCATAAAAGTAGTCGGCGTGGGTGGTTCCCCAGGCGGGGATGTCCAGCCCGGCCTGCGCCCAGATGGTGGCGTGGCGCGAATGGGTGTGCACGATGCCGCCGATATCGGCGAATTCGCGGTACAGCGCCAGATGGGTGGCGGTGTCCGACGACGGTTTTTTTACCCCCTCGACGGTGCGGCCGCTGGCCAGATCGACCACCACCATATCCTCCGCCGTCATATGCTCGTATTCAACGCCGGAAGGCTTGATCACCACCAGGCCGCGTTCGCGATCCACCGCGCTGACGTTGCCCCAGGTAAAGGTCACCAGCTTATGGCGCGGCAGATCGAGATTGGCCTCCAGCACCTGTTGTTTTAACTGAGTCAGCATGTCATGCCCCCTTGTTGCATTTTCTGTTCGATCCAGCGGCGGGCCTGAACGATCTCGGCCACCGGCTCCTCGGCTTTTTCGGTCCACATCTCAATCAGGAATGCGCCGCGGTAATTGAGGCGCTGCAGCGTGCGAAACACCTCGACGAAGTCGACGCAGCCTTCGCCAAACGGCACGTCGCGGAATTGTCCCGGCGAAACGGCGGTGACCGGGTAGGTGTCTTTCAGGTGAATGGCGGCGATGCGATCGATGCCCAGCTCCAGCTCGCGCGGCACGTCATTGCCCCAGGCGCTGAGGTTGCCGACGTCCGGATACACCGTGAACCACGGCGAGGCCAGCAGGGCGTCCCAGGCTTTCCATTTACCGATCGAGTTCATAAAGGCGGTATCCATGATTTCCACCGCCAGCATCACCTGGGCGGCGGCGGCACGCTCTACCGCCCACTGCATGCCTTCGCTAAAGCGCGCCAGCGTCCCCTCGTCCTGCTCTTCGTAATACACGTCGTAGCCGGCCAGCTGGATGGTGCGGATACCAACGTCTTTGGCCAGCTGAATGGCCTGTTCCATCACGTCGAAGGCGCGCTGGCGCAGCGCCGGATCGTGGCTGCCAAACGGAAAGCGCCGGTGGCCGGAGAGGCACATCGACGGGATGCGGATGCCGGTTTCCAGCACGGCTTCCACCAGCGCCAAGCGCTGCGCCTTGCTCCAGCTCAGGCGCGCCAGGCGTTCATCGCTTTCGTCCACCGACATTTCGACGAAGTCGAAGCCGCAGGCCTTGGCCAGCGCCAGGCGCTCGGGCCAGCTCAGGTGTTTCGGCAGTGCTTTCTCGTAGATTCCCAACGGGTGCTGACGCATATCATGATCTCCAGATGTCATCGATGGCGGCGCGGAACTGCCTGGCGGCCGCCGGCGGATCGCCGGCCTCGGCCAGCGCGCGGCCGGCGATAAAGGCGGTGACGGCGATCTCTTTAAACAGCGGCAGGTCGGCGGGCGTGATGCCGCCGGTCACCGACAGCTCGATGCCCAGATCGGACAGCGCCTTCATCCGATCCAGATCCTGTCGGCCCCAGGTTTGCCCGCTGGCCTGCGCGTCGCGGCCGCGGTGATAGATCGCCTGGCGAATGCCAAGGCCGTGCCATTGCCGCGCATCCTCCAATGTCCAGCGGCCGAACAGTTCGATCTGGATTTCGCCGCCGTGACGCTCGGCGACCTCCCGCGCGCTGGCCATGGTGGCCAACGGCGCGGCGCAGATCACGGTCATCCAGTCCGCGCCCTGGCCGAAGGCCTGCTCGGCCAGCGTCGCACCGGCGTCGGCCACCTTGAGATCGGCCACCAGCGTGTGCTGCGGACAGCGCTCGCGCAGCGCGCTAACCGCCTGAATGCCGGCGCTGATGCACAAAATGGTACCGGCCTCGATGATGTCCACATGGGGGCTGAGGGTCTCGGCGGTGCGCAGCGCCGTATCCAAACGGGTTTGATCGAGCGCCAGCTGCAGGCGCGGTTTCGTGCTCATGGAGCCTCCTTGTTGGCGGGCTGCAGATGTTGCAATGCAGCAATCAGCGCCTGATAACGTTGGTATTTGTGGTTGTAAGCTTCGGCGGCGGCCGCATCTGGCAGCAGCCGCTCGATACGCGGCGCCAGCCGGCGCTGGGCGGCGGTGAAATCACTGAAGACGCCGCTGCCGACCATGGCCGCCATCGCCGCGCCCAGACAGCCGGTTTCTTCCACCTGCGGCAGCTCAACCGGCAGGCCGCTGACGTCGGCGAACATTTGCATCCAGGGGAGGGATTTGGCGGGGCCGCCGGTCACGCGCAGCGCCTGCGCCTCAGGGAAACGCCGGCGCATGCGGTTAAGGTGCGTCATGTGGCAGAACACCACGCCTTCGTAGATCGCCTGCACCAGGTGCTCGCGTTGGTGGAAGGCCTGCAGGCCGTAGAAGCTGGCGCTCAGCCCCAGGCCGGCGTTGGAGCCATACAGGAAAGGGGCGAACAGCAGATCGCCGGCGGCTTTCGGCAGGGCGGCGACCCAGCGGTTAAGCTGGTCGTAGTCCTGCAGTCCCCATTGGTGACAGAACCATTCCAGGTTGGCGGCGGAAGTGGGGCTGGCTTCGTGTACGATGTATTGGCCGTTTTCGGCGTGGCGGCCATAGACAAAGGGATGATCGAAACCCTCGACGATGGCGTCGGTGATGCCGCTGGTGACCGACCAGGTCCCCATCACCGCGTTGAGCCGGGTTTCGTCCTGCAGGCCGGCGCACAACGCGGTGGACACCACGTCGAACAACCCGCCGACTACCGGGGTGCCGATTTGCAGGCCGGTAATGGCCGCGGCGTTTGCCGCGACGCGCCCGGCGATATCGGCCGAACCGACAATCGTCGGAAGGGCGGGCATGATGTCGCCGATGCCCAGCAGCTGCGCCAGCGCCGGGTCATAGCGTCCGCTGCGCATCTGATACAGGTTGGATTCGGAGATATTGGTTTCTTCGCAGGCCAGCTCGCCGGTCAGGCAATAGCGCAGGTAGTCGTGCGCCATCAGCACGCTGCCGATGCGGGCGTAACGTTCCGGCTGATGCCGCTTCAGCCAGCGCAGCAGCGAGACCGGGTGCCCAGTCCACAGCGTTTGGCGCGTTTGCGGATACAGCGCTTGCGGCACGCCCTGCCGTTGCCATTCCTGCACCAGCGCCAGCGCGCGCTGATCGGAAGAAAGCATGGCGTTGCCCAGCGGCTGCCCCTGTTTATCCAGCAGAAACGCGCCCTTGCCCTGCGCCGAGATGCCGATGGCCTGGATGGCGCCGGCGACGACGCCGCTGGCGGACAGCACTTCACGGATCACCTCGGCGGCGGTGTGCCACAGCGATGCCATATCGCGCTCGGCCCAGCCAGGCTGTGGCGCGACGATCGCCAGATTACGCCGCGCAACGCCGTGTTCATGGCCCCTGCGGTCGTATAAACCCGCCTTGATGAAGGTGCCGCCGCAGTCGAGCCCCAGCCAATATTCCATCATTCGCTCCTCGTACTGTGGTCGCATTTATTGGGCAGCATCAACGCCAGCACGGAGGCGATCGCCAGCGAGGCAGCCAGGCTGTAGACGCCGACATCCTTGTTGAACAGGCTGATCAGGACGCCGACCATATACGGGCCGCAAAAGCCGCCGAGGTTGCCCAGTGCATTGATCACGCCGCGCGCGCCGCCGGCCACTTCGGCGTTGAACAATTTGGGCGGGATGGTCCAGAACACCCCGGCCGCCGCCTGAATAAATACGCCGCAGCCGACCAGCGCAGCGTAAGACCACCAGACGTGATCCTTCAGCAGCACCGACAGCGCCATGCAGGCGGCAAAGCAGGCCAGCGGCAGGGCGACGAAGATTTTGCGCTTGCCGGTGCGATCGGAGAGGGTGGAGATGATCAGCATGCCGAAGATGGCGCCGATATAGGGCAAGATAGCCAGCAGGCCCACTTGCTCCATATCGCCGTGGGTCAGCCCTTTCAAAATGGTCGGCAGCCACAGGGTGTAGCCGTAGATACCGGTCTGGTAGAAAAAATTCACCAGGATCAGCTGCCACATGATCCGGTCGCCCAGCACCCGGCGCAGCGAGGCGTTGCGCACCGTTTTTCCTTTGATCAGCAGCTGTTCGTCGTGCAGGGTCTTTACCAGATACTCTTTTTCCGCCTGCGAGATCCATTTGGCCTCCTGGGGCCGGTTGCTGATGGTGAAGTACCACAGCGCCATGACGACCAGCGACAGAGCGCCCTCCACCAGAAACAGCATGCGCCAGTCCCAGGCGGTGATGATCCAACCCGACAGCGGGGCGGTGAGAATGCCGGCGATCGGCACGAACATGATGACGATGGCGTTGGCGCGGCCGCGCTCCTTATCCGGGAACCAGTTGCTGATCATGGTCAGCACCACCGGCAGCATGCCGCCTTCGGAAACGCCGAGGGCGAAGCGCAGGAACAGCAGCTGGTACTGGTTGGTGACCAGCCCGGTCAGCACCGAGATCACCGCCCAGGCCAACAGTGACCAGCCGATGAATTTCTTGCCGTTGCCGTATACCGCCAGCTTGCCGCCGGGCACCTGCAGAAACAGGTAACCGATGAAGAAGATGCCGCCGGCCAGCCCGGCCATCGAGGCGGTGATGCCGAGTTCGTCATCCATGCCGCCGGGCATGGCGAAGGCGATGTTGACCCGGTCCATGTAAGAAATGATGCAGGTGATGAGGATCGGCGGCACGATCCTCAGCCAGCGGAGCTTGGGGATCGCCTGGCTTTGGCTGACGGAAACGGAGGCTGTATTCATAAGGACCTCTTTCGATGTTCGCTTTTTTGTAGGGTCGGGCGTTATTGTTTTGCTTGATTTGGGCGCAGGGGCGCCCGCACAGGCCCATGGACCGGTGTTGTTATCGTTACGGGTGTGGCGGCTATCTGGCGCTAAACGACGCCAGCGGTATCTTCACCACCACCTTGCGTATCGCGCTGGGGCGTTGGTTAATGCAGGCCGGGCGATGTACGTCCTGTGGGAAAAATACCGCGAAGTTGCCGGGCCGCATCGTGAGCCAGGATTCGTCGGCCACGTCCTGATAAAACAGGATGTCGCGCTGCGCCAGCAGCTCCTGATGAACGACGTTGTCGCCGTTGTCCGCCGCTACGCCGATAAGTTCGGTGCCGCTGACCAGAAACTGCACGTCGACGTTTTGCCGGTGGACTTCCGGGCGCAGCGCATCCGGTGGTTGGGTATGCAGATCCAGCACTTGCACCACGTAGCCGGTGGCGGGATCTTCATAGCGCCCTGCGGGCAAGACGCTGAAATCGGTGCGCTGCAAATAGGCGACGGCGTTGGCGACCGGCGTCGGGTACTGCTCGGGCGCGGTGTTGGTGATGTGGCCGAATATCATGATGCTCCTCCCGTTACAGCGCCTGAATGCGCGCCCAGACTCGTTCGTCGACCGGAATGCCGTCGCGCAGGTTCTCTGCCAGAATGCGCGGGAACTTGTGGCCCGGCAGGCGAATGGCGACGTCGGGGTTGTCCCGTTCGGCGCTGGTGACGTAATCCATGATGCGCTGCAGTTTTTGATCGCGGCTGTCGCCGTCGATCAACCGGTCTATCTCAATCGCGATGAACACCTGCGAGACGCCGTATTCGTCGCGGTGATCTTCCGTCACTTCCGCCACCGAGGCACCGCCTGACAGCAGGGTGGCGATCATGTCCAGCACGATCGACAACGCCGATCCTTTCCAGTACCCCATCGGCAAAATGCGCCGATTCTCTTCGATGGTGGCCGGATCGCGGGTCAGATGGCCGTCGTTGTCGAAGCCGCCGTCCACCGGCAGGGTTTTGCCCGCCAGCCGGTTCAGCTCCAGCGCGCCGTAGGAAAACATCGACATCGACATGTCCACCATAGTGATCGGGTTGCCCGGCACGGCGACGATCAAAGGGTTGGTGCCGATACGGCACGTTTTGGCGCCCCACGGCGGCATCACGGCGATCGAGTTGGTCCAGCAAATGCCGATATAGCCTTTCTCCGCCGCCTGCCAGCCGTAACCGCCGCCGCGCATCCAGTGGTTGGCGTTGCGCAGGGCCACCAGGCCGATGCCATGATCGTCGGCCAACTGCATGGCGCGATCCATCATGCGGCGGGCGGTAAGGTTGCCGATGCCCTGGTGCGCATCCCATTGCTCGATCGCCCCCAGAGACAACAGTTTGCTGGGTTCGGCGTCCGGCACGATATCGCCGGCGTCCAGCTGCTGAATAAAGCGCGGAAAGCGGTTAACGCCGTGGGAGTAAACGCCGCTGGCGGTGGTGTCGGCGAACATGCCGGCGCAGTCGTCGGCGAGATGTTCCGCCACGCCGCGCGCCAGCAGCACGCGTTTGAATTGCTGTTTTAATTCGCTGTAACTCACTCTCATGCCGGTTCTCCGCCTGTGCGAATCGTCTGTTTTTGGTTCGCTAAATTTCAATATGCGAAATTGCATTTCAAATAAATGCTATCCCGGCGATTCAGGGAAGTCAAAGCAAGGGGGAGTAAAATTATTCATGAAAAACATGACGTTAAAATTGAGTGGTGATTTTGTGATCGCCGCCACATTTTGGTGGAGATGGCGTGCTTCAGACGTGGCAAAGCAGGGCGGATCGACACCCACCCTGCGTCTTGCAAGACCCCGGCTAACCGTGGGTGTTCAACACCATGCGGTAGAGCGAGGTGGTGGCGGTGATATAGAGCTCATCGCCGTTCGGGCCGCCGAAGGTACAATTGGAGACGCGTTCCGGCACGCTGATTTTGTCGATCTGTCGCCCCTCTGGATCAAAGACCAGCACGCCGTCGGCGCAGCTGCAAAACAGATTGCCGGCCCGATCGACGCAGAACCCGTCTGGGAAACCGGGCTCCACCGTCGCGAAATGGCGGCCGGCTTCCAGCTCGCGGCCGTTGACCGCATAGACGCGCAGCTCGCGGCGGCCCAGCGTCGGGAAATCCACGATCGACATGTCCGCCACGTACAGCCACTTTTCATCCGGTGAAAACGCCAGGCCGTTCGGGCGCTGCAGGTCGCAGGCGGCAATAGTTAGCGAACCGTCGCGCGGATCGAAGCTGTAGAGGTAACAGCCGATCACCTGGCTTTCCGATTTGTAACCCTCTTCGTCGCCGATGATGCCGTAGGGCGGATCGGTGAACCACAGGGTGCCGTCGGAACGCACCGCCACGTCGTTCGGCGAGTTAAAGCGCTTGCCGTCGACGCGGTCGATCAACAGGCGCACTTCGCCATCGCTTTCGGTGCGGCTGATGCCGCGCCGCCCGTGTTCGCAGCTGACCACGCGCCCCTCGCCGTCGCGCGCATTGCCGTTGGCGTAGTGCGACGGTGAACGGTATAGGGCCAGCTCACCCCGGCGCGACCAGCGGAACATGCGGTTGCCTTTCACGTCGCTGAACACCACCGTATCCTCCTGCGGCAGCCAGACCGGCCCTTCGGCCCAAATCGCCGGTGAGCACAAGCGCTCGAGCTGAGCGTGCGTGCGCAATGAATGCCGAATGCCGCCGTTCACTTCACGCCCCAGATCGCTTTGTAATGGCCCTGATAATCATTTTGCGGGTCATACAGGTTATTGGCGCCGCCGTCGGCGGCGATATTGTCGCGTGTCACCAGGTGCGCCGGCGTGACGTAGCCGGAAGGCGGCTGCTTGGCGAAGGCGCGGTTGAATTCGTCCAGCAGTTGCCAACCGTGCAGTTTCAAGGGCTCCGGCACCGTCGCCGACTGGCTGTCGCCTGACCGGATACGCTGGTAAGCGGAGATCGAACCGTCGCCGGCCGACACGTTGTAAGGCGCGTTCTTGCCGCCTTTGCCGGCAGTCTTCAGCGCCGGAGCCATAAAGTCGAAGTACAGATCGTTGATCGCCAGCGCATATTGGAATTTGTCGCCGTACTTCTGCAGCAGGCTGAAGGTCATCGCCGGCATGCGGTTGGCGGTATCGGCCAGCGGCGTGTCGATGAATTCCAGCAGCGTGCAGCCGCTGCATTTGGCGATCTCTTCTTTCATGACGTTGGCCTTGTCCAACGCGATTTGGTACAGCGAGTCGGTGAAGATCAAGACGCTCGCCTTGCCGCCGGACTGCACCACCGCGTATTGCGCGGCGATGCGCGCCACTTCGTTGGAATCCGACGTGACGTTATAGAACACGTTGTATTTGGCGATGGGGCCCGGTTCCGGCACCGCGTGCCAGGCGGTCAGCACGATGCCCTGCTGTACGGCCTTTTTCAGCGGGATCTTGGCGACGTTAGGGTTCCAGCCGCCGATCACAATGCCGTCCGGTTTCTGGGCGATGGCCTGATTGAGCGATGCCAGCTGATCTTTCACCGAGCCGCCGCCGTCGAGCGTTTCCAGCCTCCAGCCGGCGGCTTTCGCCGCTTCGCTCAACCCCTGTTGCACCCCTTGCACGCCGCCGTTCTTCATGTCGGAGGCGATAAAAATGATCTTCTTGTTGGCCTGCAGCTGCGGGCCGCTGGTGGGGCCGTCCCACTGGGTGGCGCTGGCGGTGGCCTTCGCGACGGCGGCGGTGGCCTGATCGAGATAGGCGTCGGCCCAGGCCGGCGATGCGGCGAGCAGCAAGGTCGTGAACCCCGGTAACAGCCAAATGCGTTTCATGGTGTGCTCCTGGTTTAAGGGTGGGTCGCTGTCTGATTGTTGTTGTTGTCAGCCGGCGTCGCCTGGCTGCGTTGTACCGCTTTCTGATTGAGCAGCCGACGGCGTTGGGCATAGCCGGCCAGGGTGATCGACAGCAACAGCGTCGCGCCGTTGAACAGCGGCTCGACCCAGAATTCGCCGCCGAACTGCTGAATGCCGGCGATGCCGATTGCCAGAATGGCGATGCCGACCACGGTGCCCCAGACGTTGACGCGCCCTGGGCGAATGGTGGTGCTGCCGAGGAAGGCGCCGACCAGCGCCGGCAGCAGATAGTCCATGCCGACGCTGGCCTGGCCGACGCCCTGTTCGGCGGCGATCAATACGCCGCTGAAACCGGTGAGCACGCTGGAGGCGATGAAGGCGCCGATGGTAAAGCGATTGACCGAGATGCCGTTCAGACGCGCCGCCGCCGGGTTGCCGCCCACCGCATACATGCAGCGGCCGAGCGGGGTATGTTCGGTGATGAGCCAGAGCACCACCGCGACGATCAGCACGTAAAACGCCACGATCGGAATGCCGGCGATCTCGGTGTGGTGCAGCGCGATAAAGGCATCCGGCAAGTCGCCGACGATCTGCCGCCCGCCGGAGTGCCACAGGGCAATGGCGTACAGTACGGTGCCGGAGCCGAGGGTGGCGACGAAGCTGTCGATATCGGCCAGTGCCACCAGAATGCCGTTCAGCAACCCGTACAGCGCCGAAATCGCCAGCACCGTCAGCACCGCCATCTGCCAGGAGAAGCCGTATTCCACCTGCAGCGTGATCGCCAGGATGTGCCACAGCACAATGCCGAAGCCGACGTTAAGATCGATCTTGCCCACGATCATCGGGATGGTCGCCGCCAGCGCCAACAGGGCGATTTTGGCCTTGCTCGACAGGATCGCCTGCAGCGTCAGCATCGATGCGAAGGAGGGGGTGAGCAGTGAGAACAGCACGACCAGCGCGATGCACAGCAGCAGCAGGCCATAGCGGGTGAGAACCTGCATCAGCCACGGGCCGGCGCCGTCCTGCGCCAGGCTGACGCGCTGCTCCAGCGCGGTTGATTTAACGGATGTTTTAGACATGGCCTACCTCGGATTCTGACGTGATTGCGACGCTTTCCCCGGTGCTGGCGGAGGCCAGCTCCAATAAATTGGCGAATGACACCTGTTGATTTTTCAATTCGCCGACCACTTTCCCGCGGTTGAATACCAGCGCGCGGTTGCAAATATGGGCGATCTCCTCGAAATCGTTGGAGATCACCAGCACCGCCACGCCTTCCGCCAGGGATTTATTCAACAGGTGGTAGATTTCCGCTCGTGCGCCGACGTCCACGCCGGCGGTGGGATCTTCCAGGATCAGCAGCGGCGCCCCCAGGTGCATCCAGCGCGCCATCACCACCTTTTGCTGGTTGCCGCCGGACAGCGCGCTGATATCGATATTGACGTCCTTGGGGCGTACGTCGAACAGCTGCACCTTCCACCAACTGGCGCCGATCTCCGCTCGCCGCCCGTAGCGGGAGAGCAGCCGGTGGCCGCTGGCGCAGGGGTTGATAAACAGGTTTTCACGCACGCTCATCGACATCACCAGGCTTTCACCGGTGCGATCGCCCGCCACCAGTGAAACGCCGCAGGCCATCGCCTGCTGCGGGGAGCTCGCCAGATAGGGCCGATCGCGAAACTGAATCGCGCCGCCGTCGGCCTGACGCAACCCGAACAGCAGCCGGCCAATCTCTTCTTGCCCGGCCCCGCGCAGGCCGGCCAACGCCAGCATCTCGCCCGGCTGCAACTCGAAGCTCACCGGGCCGATGTCGCCCACCGTGACGCTATCGAGCTGCAGCACCGGCGGACGATGCTCCGGCAGCGGTTTGCGCTGATCGTCCGCCATCGCTTCGCCGACGATGGTTTGCACCAGATCGCGCAGCGAGTAGTCGGCGGTGTGGCCGCCGGCGACATAGCGCCCGTCGCGCATCACGCAGACCCGATCGGCGATTTCGATCACTTCGTCCAGACGGTGGGTGACATAAATCATGCCGACCTTTTTGGCGCGCAGCCGGTTGATCACGGCGAACAGATGACGCACGTCGTTGGCGGGCAGGGAGGCGGTCGGTTCATCCAGCACCAGCAGCTCGGCGTTGACCGCCACCGCGCGGGCGATCGCCAGCAGCGATTTTTCGGTGCGAGACAGTTCGAAGACGCGCGCATCGGGATCGAGCGCGATGCCGACGTCTTGCAGCGCCTGCGCCGCTCGGCGGCGAATGGCGCGCCAGTCGATCAACCCAAAGCGGCGGGGAAACCCCATCACCAGCGCCATGTTTTCCGCCACCGTCATCCATTCGATCAGGCCGAGATCCTGATGAATAAAGGCGATCGGCTGGCGGCTGGCGCTTTTTATCGCGGCGGCGGAGGCGATGCTTGCGCCCTGAAAGCGAATATCGCCGCCGTCACGCGGGTAGACGCCTGCCAGCACTTTGATCAGCGTCGATTTGCCGGCGCCGTTTTCGCCCAGCAGCGCCAGAACTTCGCCCGGCATCACCTGCAGGCTGACGTCGTTGACCGCCACGTTGCCGCCAAATCGTTTGACGATGTGGCTGAGGGTAAGGATGGGTTGTGCCGCATTATCGATAGTCATGTGATGCGCCCCTGGTGTTGCGCCCGTGCGAAGATGCCGGGCAAATCAGCTAAACCGCTGGTGAGTATCTGGTCTTTAAATTTCAATATGCGAAATTCAATTTCAAAAATAATATGACGTTCGTTGCGCTAAATCAAAGGCGATGAGGTTTTAATTACTGTTATTAAACAATGGGTTATTTTTTACTTTGCGGAAGTGTGACCGATGGCTCACTTCAATGCGGGGGAAATATTGCGGATTTTTGGCCCGCTGCGGACAATGAAACGGCGTTCCGTCTTCACCTGATGCGGGCCTTGGGGTAACATGCCCGGCAAAGAGCCTGCTGACTTCGCCGCAGCGCCGGTTGGCGGTTCGACACTGGAGAGATTTTCGCTATGAGCCTGAAAGCCGTCGACGAGAAAGATGACAAGAAAGACAAACCGCTGGGCAGCCAAAGCCTGTTCCGCGGTTTGCAGTTGATTGAGATCCTGAGCAATTTTCCCAACGGGTGCCCACTGGCGCATCTGTCTGAGCTGGCCGGCATGAACAAGAGCACGGTGCATCGTCTGCTGCAGGGGTTGCACACCAGCGGCTATGTGACCCAGGCGCCGTCGCCGGGCAGTTACCGCCTGACCACCAAGTTCATTTCCATCGGCCAGAAGGCGCTGTCGTCACTCAACATCATCCACGTGGCTGCGCCGCATTTGGAGCAGCTGAACCTGGAAGTGGGGGAGACGGTCAACTTCTCCAGCCGCGAAGACGACCACGTCATCCTGATCTACAAGCTGGAGCCGACCACCGGCATGATGCGCACTCGCGCCTATATCGGCCAGCATATGCCGCTGTACTGTTCGGCGATGGGTAAAATCTTCATGGCCTACGGCAACGACGATTATCCGGCTCACTACTGGCAGACTCACCAGCAGGAGATTCAGACGCTGACGCGCAATACCATTACCGAGCTGCCGAAGATGTATGAGGAACTGGCCGATATTCGCCAGCGCGGCTTGGCGATGGATCGCGAGGAAAACGAGCTGGGGGTCTCCTGCGTGGCGGCACCGGTGTTCGATATTCAACAGCGCGTGCCTTATGCGGTGTCTGTTTCTCTGCCGACCGCCAAGCTGCAGCAGATCGGCGTCAAAAGCCTGATCAAACCGGTGCTGGCCACCGCGCAACGCATCTCGCAGGAGCTGGGGTTCGTCACGCCGATTTGAGTATTAGTGCTTCTGATGCTGGATTAGAAACATCAATTTCACCTAATGATCGCTTCCTCGTATGATGCGCGTGTTAACCGATACGCGCCCACGTCCGGCGCCTTTTATCATTCGAGGAATCTCCCATGTTAGCCGTCTTCCTGCAGGGCTTTGCCCTGAGCGCCGCCATGATCCTGCCGCTGGGCCCGCAGAATGTATTCGTGATGAATCAGGGCATTCGCCGTCAGTATCATTTGATGATCGCCTCATTGTGCGCACTGAGCGATATCGTGCTGATCTGCGCCGGTATTTTCGGCGGCAGCGCGTTGCTGACCCGCTCGCCGCTGCTGTTAGCGCTGGTCACCTGGGGCGGTGTGGCGTTTCTGCTGTGGTACGGCTGGGGCGCGTTCCGTTCCGCCTTCAGCCCGCAACCGGCGCAGGCCGCGGCGCAGGAGTTGGCGCAGAGCCGCTGGCGCATCGTGGTCACCATGCTGGCGGTCACCTGGCTGAATCCGCACGTCTATCTGGACACTTTCGTGGTGCTCGGCAGCCTGGGTGGACAGCTGACGGCGGATGTCCGCTCCTGGTTCGCGCTTGGCGCGGTCAGCGCGTCGGCGGTGTGGTTCTTTGGCCTGGCGCTGCTGGCCTCCTGGCTGGCGCCGTGGCTGAATACGCAGCGGGCGCAGCGCATCATCAATGCGCTGGTCGGGCTGGTGATGTGGGGCATCGCGCTGCAGCTGGCCTGGCAGGGGGCAAATTTATAAGAATTTGTCACTAATCCGAATTCAAAACGCCGTGCGATATGCTACGTTTGATGCCAGGAATCCGGCGGTTCTCGCAGGGAAAAGCCGGCGATCAGAGACAGCCTGTCATTAAGGAGACACTGTGAAGCTAAAAGCATTGGCTATGGCCGCAATGGTCGGATTAGGGACGTTACCGATGGCGCTGCAGGCGGCTGAAGTGCCTGAAGGGCCGCACGTCGTCACCTCCGGCACCGCCAGCGTGGACGCCACGCCGGATATCGCCACCCTGGCGATCGAAGTGAGCGTTTCCTCCAAAGACGCCGCCCAGGCGAAGAAGCAGGTGGACGAGCGCGTGGCGCAGTACTTTGATTTCCTGCAGAAAAACAACATCGAGAAGAAAGACATCAGCGCCGCCAACCTGCGCACCCAGCCGGAATATGACTACCTGAAAACCGGCGAGTCGGTGCTGAAGGGCTACCGGGCGGTGCGTCAGGTGCAGGTTACCCTGCGCCAGTTGGACAAACTGAACGAGCTGCTGGACGGCGCGCTGAAATCCGGCCTGAACGAGATCCGCGCGGTGGAGCTGGGTGTCGCCAAACCGGACGTCTATCGCGAGCAGGCGCGGCAAAAAGCGATCGAGAACGCGACTCAGCAGGCCGAATCCCTGGCCAAGGGCTTCCACGCCAAGCTGGGGCCGGTGTACAGCATTCGCTACCGGGTCGCCAACTACCAGCCGATGCCGGTGGCGCGGATGTATAAGGCGGCCGGCGCGGCGGCGGAAAACGACGCGGCGCAAACCTATGAACAGCAAAGCATTCACTTCGACGATCAGGTGGATGTGGTGTTTGAGCTGCAGCGTAACGCCGCGCAGTAAGGGTGTGGTATTGAAGAAAAGGTTCGCCGCGGCGAACCTTTTTTCGTTTTAATCCTGGCGCAATACCTGGTGACCGTGCTCCAGCAACGCGTCGGTCACTTTACGCATCATGCGGCTCTCCGGCGCGAAGCGGTGCCAGTACAGCATGCGGCGCTGGTACAGCCCCGGCGTCAGATCGATCAGTTCGCCGGATGCCAGCTCCTTTTCGATCTGCAGATGCGGGATCATACAGCAGGTGGTGCCCTGACGCGCCAGCTGCACGAAGGCTTCCGATGAGTTCACGATGTGGCAGGGCACGCTGCCCGGCGACAGATCGAAGTTCTGCTGCAGGAATGCCTGGTGCATGTCGTCGAGATGGTCGAAGGCCACCGCCGGCGCTTTCAACAGCGCGGAGCGGGTGACGCCGTTCGGGAAATAGCGCTCGGCGAAGCCGCTGGAGGCCACGAACAGGTAGTCCAGCGCCCCCAGCCGATCCACCAGGCAGCTCGGCAGCGGCTGCGGCTGAATACTCACCGCGCCCACCACTTCACCGCGGCGCAGCCGCTCCTGGGTGCGGGTTTCATCTTCCACCTGCAGATTCAGGCGAATGGGGGAGTCCGCCAGCACCGGCTTCAGCGCCGGCAGCAGCCAGGTCGCCAGACTGTCGGCGTTGACCGCCAGCGACAGCAGCAGCGGCGTATCGACGCCGGTGTCGTTGCCCAGCCACTCTTCCTCCAGCAGCTCCACCTGATGCAGCAGCGCCAGCAGCTTTTGCCCCTGTTCGGTCGGGCGCGGCGGCACGGTACGAACCAGCAGCGGTTGGCCGAACAGGTTTTCCAGCTGTTTGATGCGTTGGGATACCGCCGATTGCGTGATACAGAGTTTTTGCGCGGCGCGCTCGAAGCCGCGCTCACGGATCACCGCGTCCAGCGCTTGCAGCGTACGATAGTCTGGGCGTTTCATCGGAAAGATATCCCTTAAATTAGAATGATACCGGCACTATGCCACATTTTACGCATGGCGCAGGTGGAAAAATCACGCCCCCAGCTCGCCGCCAAGCGGGTAAAAATGCGGGCTGCGGTAAATAAGTGTGATCCTGCCGGCGTGAAAAACAGCGTTTTACCCTATAATACGCACACGTTTTCGTACAGAGGCAAGGGACATATTATGACGCAGGATGAACTGAAAAAAGCGGTGGGCTGGGCGGCGCTGGAATACGTGACGCCGGGCACCATCGTCGGGGTCGGCACCGGCTCTACCGCCGCCCACTTTATTGACGCGCTGGGCTCTATCAAGCACCAGATCGAAGGCGCGGTGTCCAGCTCCGATGCCTCCACCGCCAAGCTGAAAAGCCTCGGCATCCACGTGTTCGACAGCAACGAAGTGGACTCGCTCGATATCTACGTGGACGGCGCGGACGAAATCAACGGCCATATGCAGATGATCAAGGGCGGCGGCGCGGCGCTGACGCGCGAGAAGATCATTGCCGCCATCGCCAAGAAATTTATCTGCATCGTCGACGCCAGCAAGCAGGTGGACGTGCTGGGCAAGTTCCCGCTGCCGGTGGAAGTGATCCCGATGGCTCGCTCTTACGTGGCGCGTGAGCTGGTGAAACTCGGCGGCCTGCCGGAGTATCGCCAGAACGTGGTGACCGACAACGGCAACGTGATCCTCGATGTGCATAACCTGAGCATTACCGACGCCGTGGCGCTGGAGAACAAGATCAACGGCATCGCCGGCGTGGTGACCGTGGGGCTGTTCGCCAACCGTGGCGCGGACGTGGCGCTGGTCGGCACCCCGGAAGGCGTGAAAGTGGTCAAATAAGCTTCTGCCGTCTGTGGCCCGGCGGTGCCGGGCCGCATAATTCTTCGGTTAAAATATCTTTTCTGAAAAACGGCAAATTTGGTGACTTATGTCACATTGTGAAAACTGACTCCCCAAAGCTTCTGCCGAAAACTTTCCCTATGGCATTTTCTGCCGTAAACCGCCATCAACGCTGCGCCTTGTCCTGCCGGGCAGGCAATCGTTTGTATTGCCGCCCGCGTTATTTTTGTTATGTTGGATGGGAGCTGTGTCGTCACAGCCGCTTCTGAAGTCTGAACATAGGGTCGGGTAAATGGCAAAAGTATCATTGGAGAAAGACAGGATTAAATTCCTGTTGGTGGAAGGGGTTCATCAGAGCACGGTCGATAATTTGCGTGCCGCCGGTTATACCAACATCGAATACCACAAGGGTGCGTTAGACACCGAATCTTTGAAGGCATCCATCCGCGATGCACACTTCGTCGGCATCCGATCGCGTACGCATCTGACTGAAGAGGTGTTCGCCGCCGCAGAAAAACTGGTGGCGGTGGGCTGCTTCTGCATCGGCACCAACCAGGTTGATCTGAAAGCGGCGACCAAACGCGGTATTCCGGTCTTCAACGCCCCCTTCTCCAATACCCGATCCGTGGCCGAAATGGTGCTGGGCGAGCTGCTGTTGATGCTGCGCGGCATTCCGGCCGCCAACGCCAAGGCGCACCGCGGCGTGTGGCACAAACTGGCCGTGGGCTCCTATGAGGCGCGCGGCAAAAAGCTGGGCATCATCGGCTACGGCCATATCGGCACCCAACTGGGCATTCTGGCCGAAGGGCTGGGCATGAAGGTGTTCTTCTACGACATCGAGAACAAGCTGCCGCTGGGCAATGCGCAGCAGGTGCGCCATCTGTCCGATCTGCTCAATATGAGCGACGTGGTGACGCTGCACGTGCCGGAAACGCCATCGACCAAAAATATGATGGGGGCGGAAGAACTGGCGCTGATGAAACCGGGCGCCATTCTGATCAACGCCTCGCGCGGCACCGTGGTGGATATTCCCGCGCTGTGCGACGCGCTGGCCAGCAATCACCTGGCGGGCGCGGCGATCGACGTCTTCCCGGAAGAGCCGGCGACCAACAGCGATCCGTTCAACTCGCCGCTGTGTGAGTTCGACAACGTGCTGCTGACGCCGCACATCGGCGGTTCCACTCAGGAAGCGCAGGAGAACATCGGCGACGAAGTGGCCGGCAAGCTGGCGAAATACTCCGACAACGGATCGACTCTGTCCGCCGTCAACTTCCCGGAAGTGTCGCTGCCGGCGCATGGCCCGAACGCCAGCCGCCTGCTGCACATCCACGAAAACCGTCCGGGCGTGCTGACGCAGATTAACCAGATCTTTGCCGAAGAGGGGGTTAACATCGCCGCACAGTATCTGCAAACCGGGCCGGAAATCGGCTATGTGGTGATCGACATCGAAGCGGAAACCGCGCGCGCCGACGCCGCGCTGCAGCGCATGAAGGCCATCGACGGCACCATCCGCGCCCGCCTGCTGTTCTGATTCGGCGGCATGCCGCAACGAAAAAGGCCGGAGCGATCCGGCCTTTTGCTATTTTGGCTCGTGCCACGCCCAGCTGCAGAGCGGGGTGAGGATTTCCGGCAGCGGGATATCCCAGTGTTCGGTCGGCAGATGCTCCACCTGCTGGCAATCATGGGCCAGGCCGATGGGATAGGGGCCGCCGCTGCGCCAGTTTTGCAGGGTGCGATCGTAAAAGCCGCCGCCCATGCCCAGACGCTGCCCGGTATGATCGAACGCCACCAGCGGTGTCAGCACCACCTCCAGTTCACCCAGCGGCAACACCTTGCGCACATCGAGGCGCGGTTCGAGAATATTGAAGCGATTGCGCACCAGCGGCGTTTCCGGCGCATAGCGCAGGAACAGCAGGTGGCCCGGGCTGAACGGATGCAGCACCGGCAGGTAAACCCGTTTGCCGAGCGTCCACAGCCGTTCGATCAGCGGCCCGGTATCGAGTTCGCCGTCAAACGACAAAAACACCGCGATGCTGTGCGCCGTCTGAATGCGTTCATGCGTGACGAGGCGTTCGGCTATCTTTTCTGCGGCAAAGCGTTGCTGGCCCGGCGTAAGCTCGCGCCGACGTTGGCGAATGTGTTGACGAATGGTTTGGCGCTGCTGCGCGAATTGGGGTTGAAAAGGCATCGTATCAGGCTTGCTCTGTGTGGTGTTCAGCACACATAAACCGCTGAGAAGGGGAATCTCCGAGATGCCGTCGCAGGCTGTAACCCTTGAACCCATGGTTCAAGGTGAACGTGCCGTCGCAATCTTAAGGCTTCTCGGCGCACCGAGCGTGCTCACCGATCGCGGAGCAACACATTCTGTTTGTACTAAATATCGGCTCAGGGGACTGGCCCGCTGGCGAACATCTCAGAGAAATTTTGTACTCGTTGCTGAAAACTGTGATTTCAACAACTTAAGTTATTCGAATTGTGCATCCTGACGTTCAGAGATGCGACCTTGTTCAAGCAGCGCTTGTTCAATGGTCTGCTGCAGCATCCGTATGCGTTGTTCCATATTGGACGCATAGTCACGGGTTTTCAACCGTTCTTGAGCAAGTTCGTGACAGACGTTCAATGCCGCGATGAAAACCAGTTGCTCAGTATTGGAGACTCTAGTGCGAACTTTAAGATCTTGCAACCGTTGGTTAAGATCGTCCGCCGCCATATTCAACGCATCTTGTTGTTCTGGCGGGCAATTGACTCTTAACGAGCGGCCAAAAATTTGAATATCTACCGGTTGTGCAGACATGCCACCTTCCTGCCTAAATTTCGCGCCAGCCTTGTCCGCCCTGGCCGGGCCGTCAAAGCGGGCGCCACTATATATACCTCGGTACCAAGATACAACCCCTTTTTCAGTACCTGGTTGTAATCTACTGTGGCGCACATTGCCAGTCAAAAAAGGGTTTCAAAATGCGTATTTACCGCACTTCCGTCACCCGCCGGCGCAGTGTGAAACCTGCCACATCGCGATTATAACTAGCCACTGAGGTGTCGCGCTTATCTGGTATAGCGACGGACCTTGGTGGTAGCATAACACGAACTTATCCTGCCAACGATGACGAATGCGCATGTCTATACAGAATACATTTCCAAGTTACCAATCTTTAACCGTGGCCCTCAACCAGCAGTCGGTGGCGTTGACCGCGGCAGAAATGCACGGCCTGATCAGCGGCCTGCTGTGTGGCGGCAGCCGTGACGCCGGCTGGCAGGCGCTGGTGCACGATCTGACCAACGAAGGCGTCGCCTTCCCACAGGCGCTCAGCCAACCGTTGCAGCAGCTGTATGAAGCGACGCGTGACACGCTGGAAGATGACGAATTCCTGTTCCAACTGATGCTGCCTGAAGGGGAGATCGTCAGCGTGTTCGATCGCGCCGACGCGCTGGCCGGTTGGGTCAACCACTTCCTGCTCGGTCTGGGCATGATGCAGCCGAAGCTGGCTCAGGTGAAAGACGAAGTCGGTGAAGCGATCGACGATCTGCGCAACATCGCGCAACTGGGCTACGACGAAGACGAAGATCAGGAAGAATTGGAACAGTCGTTGGAAGAAGTGGCGGAGTATGTGCGGGTCGCCGCCATCATGTGCCACGGCGAATTCACCCGTCACAAACCGACGGCGCCGGAAAATATCAAACCGACGCTGCACTAAACGTTCTATCGCCCCTCCGCCGGCGGTGCGGATGGCATGATTTCAGGAGAAGGTAATGACTCAGCAGGAATTCAACAACCGCCGCCAGGCGCTGTTGGCGAAAATGGCGCCGGCCAGCGCGGCGGTTATTTTCTCTGCGCCGGAAACGACGCGCAGTGCAGATTCAGACTATCCCTACCGGCAGAACAGCGATTTTTGGTACCTGACCGGCTTCAATGAGCCGGAAGCGGTGCTGGTGCTGATTAAAAGCGATGAAACGCACAACCACAGCGTGTTGTTCAACCGGGTGCGCGATTTGACGGCGGAAATCTGGTTTGGCCGCCGCCTGGGGCAAGACGCCGCACCGGCAAAGCTGGGCGTGGATCGCGCGCTGCCGTTCGATGAAATCAATGACCAACTGCACCTGCTGCTCAACGGCCTGGATGCGGTCTACCACGCGCAGGGCGAATACGCCTATGCCGATCAGATCCTGTTCGGCGCGTTGGACAAGCTGCGCAAGGGGTTCCGCCAGAATCTGCAGGCGCCTGCCACCGTGACCGACTGGCGGCCGTGGCTGCACGATATGCGGCTGTTCAAATCGCCGGAAGAGCTGACGGTGATGCGCCGCGCCGGTGAGATCAGCGCGTTGGCGCATACCCGCGCGATGGAAAAATGCCGCCCGGGCATGTTCGAATATCAGCTGGAAGCGGAAATTCATCATGAGTTCACCCGCCTCGGCGCTCGCTACCCGTCTTACAACACCATTGTCGGCAGCGGCGAAAACGGCTGCATCCTGCACTACACCGAGAACGAGAGCCAGATGCGCGACGGCGATCTGGTGCTGATCGACGCGGGCTGCGAGTTCCAGGGGTATGCCGGCGACATCACCCGCACCTTCCCGGTCAACGGCAAGTTCAGCCGGCCGCAGCGCGCGGTGTACGATATCGTGCTGGCGTCGCTGCAGCGTGCGCTGGAGCTGTTTAAGCCCGGCACCAGCATCCGCGAAGTCAACGACGAAGTGGTGCGCATCATGGTGGTCGGGCTGGTGGAGCTGGGCGTATTGAAAGGTGAAGTCGATCAATTGATCGCCGAGCAGGCTCACCGTCAGTTCTTTATGCACGGGTTGAGCCACTGGTTGGGTCTCGACGTGCACGACGTTGGCCACTACGGCACGCCGAGCCGCGATCGGCTGCTGGAGCCGGGCATGGTGCTGACCGTGGAGCCGGGGCTGTATATCGCGCCGGATGCGGACGTGCCGGAGGAATACCGCGGCATCGGCATCCGCATCGAGGACGACATCGTGATCACCGCCGACGGCAATGAAAACCTGACCGCCACCGTGGTGAAAGACGCCGATGCCATCGAGGCCTTGATGGCGGCGGCAAGGTCGTAGCATGAGCGTTATTATCGTTGGCGGCGGGATGGCGGGCGCGACGTTGGCGCTGGCCATTTCGTCGCTTACTCAGGGAAAAATGGCGGTGGATTTGGTCGAGGCGACCCGGCCGGACGACCGCAGCCATCCTGGCTTTGACGCCCGCGCCATCGCTTTGGCGCAGGGCACCTGCCAACAGCTGGCGCGCATCGGCGTTTGGCCGGCGCTGCGCGACTGCGCCACGCCGATCACTCAGGTGCACGTCAGCGATCGCGGTCACGCCGGTTTCGTTAATCTGCAGGCGCAGGATTATCAGGTCGATGCGCTCGGCCAGGTGATCGAACTGCACGACGCCGGGCAGCGGCTGTTCGCGCTGCTGGCGAAGGCGCCGGGCGTCACGCTGCACTGCCCCGCGCGGGTGGTGGACGTGATTCGCACCGCGGAGCGGGCGGAAGTGCTGCTGGACAACGGCCAGCGTCTGCGCGGGCAGCTGCTGGTGGCGGCCGACGGCTCGCGTTCGGCGCTGGCGCAGGCCTGCAACGTGCAGTGGCGGCAGGAGGACTATCCGCAGTTCGCCACCATCGCCAACGTCACCACGGCGGAAGATCCGCAGGGGCGAGCTTTCGAGCGCTTTACCCGTTATGGGCCGCTGGCGCTGTTGCCGATGTCACAGGGGCGCAGTTCGCTGGTGTGGTGCCATGCGCGCGAAGATCGCGCCCGGGTGGATGCCTGGGACGACGCGCGTTTTATCGCCGAGCTGCAACAGGCCTTCGGCTGGCGGCTGGGGCGCATCCTCAAGGCCGGTAAGCGGCACAGTTATCCACTTGGCCTGCTAACCGCCGATCGTCATGTCAGCCACCGGCTGGCGCTGGTGGGCAACGCGGCGCAGACGCTGCATCCGATCGCCGGGCAGGGGTTCAACCTTGGTCTGCGCGATGTGATGTCGCTGGCGGAAACGCTGGCGGAAGCGATGAACAGCGGCGAAGACGCCGGCGGTTATGCGCTGCTGAGCCGCTATCAGCAGCGGCGACAAAACGATCAGCAGGCGACGATCGGCGTGACCGACGGATTGATTCGCCTGTTCGCCAACCGTTATGCCCCGCTGGTGGTCGGCCGCAATCTGGGGCTGATGGCGATGGCGCGTTTGCCGGCGGTGCGCGACGCCTTCGCCAAGCGCACATTGGGCTGGGTAGAACGTTAGACACAGAATCGGGCGCCCTGTGGCGCGCCCAAAAACGCGGCGTGGCAAGGCGTCGCGCGTTATTTAAGGAAATCGAGCAGCATGCAATCATTTGACGTGATTATCGCCGGTGGCGGTATGGTGGGGCTGGCGTTGGCCTGCGGCCTGCAGGGCAGCGGGCTGCGCGTGGCGGTGCTGGAGCAGCGCCAGCCGGATATGGCGCCGCCGTCGGAGCAGCCTGCGCTGCGCGTTTCCGCCATCAATGCCGCCAGCGAGCGTTTGCTGCAGCATATCGGCGTGTGGGACGACATCCTCCAGCAGCGCGCCAGCGCCTACAACGCGATGGAAGTGTGGGATCGCGACAGCTTCGGCAAAATCGCCTTCCGCGGCGACGAGTGCGGTTTCAGCCATCTCGGCCACATCATCGAAAATTCGGTGATCCAGCAGGCGCTGTGGAAGCGCGCCGAAAGCCTGTCGGACATCACGCTGATTACCCCGGCCGCGCTCAAGCAGGTGGCGTGGGGCGAGAATGACGCCTTCATCACGCTGGAGGACGGCCGTATGCTGACCGCCCGGTTGGTGATTGGCGCCGACGGCGCCCAGTCGTGGCTGCGCCAGCATGCCGATATCCCGCTGACCTTCTGGGACTATCGCCACCACGCGTTGGTGGCCACCATCCGCACCGAAGAGCCGCATCAGGCTACGGCGCGGCAAATTTTCCACGGCGACGGCATTCTGGCGTTCCTGCCGTTCAGCGATCCGCATTTGAGCTCCATCGTCTGGTCGGTCGCGCCGGAAGACGCTGAGCGTCTCAAGCAGCTGGAGCCGGAACAATTCAACCGCGAACTGGCGATGGCCTTCGATATGCGTCTGGGCGCCTGCAGCCTGGAAAGTGAACGGCTGGCGTTCCCGCTGACCGGCCGCTATGCGCGCAGCTTCGCGGCGCACCGCCTGGCGCTGGTGGGCGATGCGGCGCATACCGTGCATCCGCTGGCCGGACAGGGCGTGAATCTGGGCTTTATGGACGCCGCCGAGCTGATTTCCGAACTGCGCCGCCTGCAGCGGCAGGGCAAGGATATTGGCCAGCACCTCTATCTGCGCCGCTATGAGCGCCGCCGCAAACACGGCGCGGCGGTGATGTTGGCCAGCATGCAGGGTTTCCGCGAACTGTTCGACGGCAACCACCCGGCCAAAAAGCTGCTGCGCGACGTGGGGCTGCGGCTGGCGGACAGCCTGCCTGGCGTCAAGCCTAAGCTGGTGCGTCAGGCGATGGGCCTGAACGATCTGCCCGAGTGGCTTGCCTGACACCTGCCTTCTGCGAGCCCGCAGCGGGCTCGCGCTTCTCGCTTTATGCCATCGCGTTTCCTTATATAACCCTTCATTTGAAATAATCTAATTTCAGCCGCTTTTTATCATTACTTTTTCTAATTCCATGTTCGGTTATCAAAAGTCCGGATCCCATGTGCGGCCATAGGTTTGTTATATAAGTTCGGCATTTTGCCGCTTTAATTGTTAATTTTGTGCCTTAAGGCGCATTTTTCCAGTGAAAAACTCTGCACACTAGCCCGGCATTTTACCGCCCCGGAACGGCGATGAGCCTATTTTAACTTATGGTTAATGTGGTCGTTCGGTGATAAGTTCGGGGGAAAGGTATCGTTTGCGTCACGGCGGTTGCACGCAGTTTTCGCCCGTCCCGGCGCAGCATTTGTGTTGAGCAGTCAGTGCGCCATGGCGATCGGGCCGCGAGCCAGGCTCCGCCGCATTGCGTGGCAGCACCCTAACTTCTAGCGACGAGTGGAAAGAGGGAAAAGATGGCAAAGCAAACCCCACTGTACGACCAGCACGTGGCGTGCGGTGCGCGCATGGTAGACTTTCACGGCTGGATGATGCCGCTGCACTACGGCTCGCAGCTCGATGAGCACCACGCGGTACGTCAGGATGCCGGCATGTTCGACGTGTCTCACATGACCATCGTGGATCTGCACGGCGCTCGCACCCGCGAGTTCCTGCGCTACCTGCTGGCGAACGACGTCGCCAAACTGACCCAACCCGGTAAAGCGCTGTACACCGGCATGCTGAATGCCTCCGGCGGCGTGATCGACGACCTGATCGTTTATTTCCTCACTGAAGACTATTTCCGCCTGGTGGTGAACTCCGCCACCCGCGACAAAGACCTGGCCTGGATCGAAGAGCACGCCGCGCCGTATGGCGTCGCGCTGACGGTGCGAGACGATCTGGCGCTGATCGCGGTGCAGGGCCCGCAGGCCAAAGAGCGCGCCGGCACCCTGTTCACCCCGGAACAAAAAAGCGCGGTCGAAGGCATGAAGCCATTCTTCGGCGTGCAGGCCGGCGAGCTGTTCATCGCCACCACCGGTTACACCGGCGAGGCCGGCTATGAGATCGCGCTGCCGAAAGAGCAGGCGGCGGATTTCTGGCAAAAATTGCTGGCCGCGGGCGTCAAGCCGGCCGGTCTGGGCGCGCGCGACACCCTGCGCCTGGAAGCGGGCATGAACCTCTACGGGCAAGAGATGGATGAAGGCGTTTCGCCGCTGGCCGCCAATATGGGCTGGACCATCGCCTGGCAGCCGGAAGATCGCCGTTTCATCGGCCGCGAAGCGCTGGAACAACAGCGCGAGCAGGGCACCGAGCAACTGGTCGGCTTGATCATGACGGAAAAAGGCGTATTACGTAATGAGCTGCCGGTGCGTTTCACCGACGCGGCGGGGCAAACCCACGAAGGCGTGATCACCAGCGGTTCGTTCTCCCCGACGCTGGGCTTCAGCATCGCGCTGGCGCGCGTGCCGGCGGGCATCGGCGAGCAGGCCATCGTGCAGATCCGCAACCGCGAGATGCCGGTCAAAGTGACCAAGCCCGGTTTCGTTCGCGCCGGCAAGCCGCTGACAAATTGATTTTTTATTGATTGATTCTTTTATTTCTTCGAAGGAGTAACCGGCGATGAGCAATGTGCCAACAGAATTGAAATACGCATCCTCTCACGAGTGGGTTCGCGCAGAAGGTAACGGCGTTTACACCGTAGGCATCACCGAACACGCGCAGGAACTGCTGGGCGATATGGTGTTTGTCGATCTGCCGGAAGTGGGCCGCACAGTCGCCGCCGGTGAAGACTGCGCCGTGGCGGAATCCGTCAAGGCGGCGTCGGACATCTACGCGCCAATCAGCGGTGAAATCGTGGCGGTGAACGCCGAGCTGGAAAGCTCCCCGGAGCTGGTGAACAGCGAACCTTACGGTGACGGCTTCCTGTTCCAGATTAAAGCCTCCGACGAAGGCGAGCTGGCGAACCTGCTGGACGCCGCGGCTTATCAGGCCTCGATCGACGAGTAATCGTGCCCACGCCCCAGGCCTTTCGGCCGGGGTGTTTTAGTTACCGTTCAAGCTATATCCCGTATCACGCAAGCATTCAGGAATTTGTAGCAATGACTCAGACACTCAGCCAACTCGAACACAGCGAAGCGTTCATCGAACGCCACATCGGCTCTTCTGCGGAACAACGCCAGGAGTTGCTGGCAGCGGTGGGCGCTCGCTCGCTCAGCGCGCTGATCCAACAGATCGTGCCGGCGGACATTCAGCTGCCGGGGCCGCCGCCGGTTGGCGACGCGGCGACCGAACACCAGGCGCTGGCTGAGCTGAAGGCGATCGCCTCGCAGAATCAGCGCTACAAATCCTATATCGGCATGGGCTACAGCGCCGTGCTGACGCCGCCGGTGATCCTGCGCAATATGCTGGAAAACCCGGGCTGGTACACAGCCTACACCCCTTATCAGCCGGAAGTGTCGCAGGGCCGTCTGGAAGCGCTGCTGAACTTCCAGACCGTGACCCTCGATCTGACCGGCCTGGATCTGGCCTCCGCATCGCTGCTGGATGAAGCCACCGCCGCCGCCGAGGCGATGGCGTTGGCCAAACGCGCCAGCAAGCTGAAAGACGCCAACCGCTTCTTCGTGGCTGACGACGTGCATCCGCAGACGCTGGACGTGGTGCGCACCCGCGCCGAAACCTTCGGCTTCGACGTCATCGTCGATAAAGCGGAAAAAGTGCTGGAGCTGGACGGCGTGTTCGGCGTGCTGCTGCAACAGGTGGGCTCCACCGGTGAACTGCACGACTACAGCGCGCTGCTGGCTGAACTGAAATCGCGCAAAATCATCACCAGCGTGGCCGCCGACATCATGGCCCTGGTGCTGCTGACCGCGCCGGGCAAGCAGGGCGCCGACGTGGTGTTCGGCTCCGCGCAGCGCTTCGGCGTGCCGATGGGCTACGGCGGCCCGCACGCCGCCTTCTTCGCCTGCCGCGACGAGTTCAAGCGCTCGATGCCGGGCCGCATCATCGGCGTTTCCCGCGATGCCGCCGGCAACACCGCGCTGCGCATGGCGATGCAGACCCGCGAGCAGCATATCCGCCGCGAGAAAGCCAACTCGAATATCTGTACTTCGCAGGTGCTGCTGGCCAACATCGCCAGTCTGTATGCGGTGTATCACGGCCCGCAAGGGCTGCAGCGCATCGCCGGGCGCATCCACCGCCTGACCGACATCCTGGCCGCCGGGCTGCAGAAGGCCGGCCTGACGCTGCGCCACAACACCTGGTTCGACACCCTGACCGTTGAAGTGAAAGACAAGGCCGCCGTGCTGGAACGTGCGCTGAGCTTCGGCATCAACTTGCGTACCGACATCCACGGCGCCGTGGGCATCACGCTGGATGAAGCCACCTCGCGTGAAGACGTGCAAACGCTGTTCGCACTGCTGGCCGGCGACAATCACGGTCTGGACATCGACGCGCTGGACGCGGCGGTGAGCAAAAACAGTCAATCGATCCCGGCCGCCATGCTGCGCCAGGATCCGATCCTGACCCACCCGGTATTCAACCGCTATCACAGCGAAACCGAGATGATGCGTTACATGCATCGCTTGGAGCGTAAGGATCTGGCGCTGAACCAGGCGATGATCCCGCTGGGTTCCTGCACCATGAAATTGAACGCCGCGGCGGAAATGATCCCGATCACCTGGCCTGAATTCTCCGAACTGCACCCGTTCTGCCCGCCGGAGCAGGCGGCCGGTTACCAGCAGATGATCGGCCAACTGTCTCAGTGGCTGGTGCAGCTGACCGGCTATGACGCGGTGTGCATGCAGCCGAACTCCGGCGCGCAGGGCGAATACGCCGGCCTGCTGGCGATCCGCCGCTACCACGAAAGCCGTAATGAAGCGGGCCGTCATGTCTGCCTGATCCCAAGCTCGGCGCACGGCACCAACCCGGCCTCCGCCCAGATGGCGGGCATGAGCGTGGTGGTGGTCGCCTGCGACAAGAACGGCAACATCGATCTGCACGATCTGCGCGTCAAGGCGGAGCAGGCAGGCGAAGAACTCTCTTGCATCATGGTGACCTACCCGTCGACCCACGGCGTGTATGAAGAAACCATCCGTGAAGTATGCCAGATCGTGCATCAGTTCGGCGGTCAGGTGTATCTCGACGGTGCCAACATGAACGCCCAGGTGGGCATCACCACGCCTGGCTACATCGGCGCAGACGTTTCGCACCTCAACCTGCATAAAACCTTCTGCATTCCGCACGGCGGCGGCGGCCCGGGCATGGGCCCTATCGGCGTGAAAGCGCACCTGGCGCCGTTCGTGCCGGGCCACAGCGTGGTGCAGATCGACGGCGTGACCACCCAGCAGGGCGCGGTCTCCGCGGCGCCGTTCGGCAGCGCCTCCATCCTGCCTATCAGTTGGATGTACATCCGCATGATGGGCGCGGAGGGCCTGAAGCAGGCCAGTCAGATGGCGATCCTGAACGCCAACTACATCGCTACCCGTCTGAAAGACGCGTACCCGATTCTGTATACCGGCCGCGATCACCGTGTGGCGCACGAATGCATCCTCGATATTCGTCCGCTGAAGGAAGAGACCGGCATCAGCGAAATGGACATCGCCAAGCGCCTGATCGACTTCGGTTTCCACGCGCCGACCATGTCGTTCCCGGTGGCGGGCACGCTGATGGTCGAGCCGACCGAGTCGGAAAGCAAGGTGGAGCTGGATCGCTTTATCGATGCGATGCTGGCGATCCGCAGCGAAATCGACCGCGTCGCCAAAGGCGAATGGCCGCTGGAAGACAACCCGCTGGTGAATGCGCCGCACGTGCAGGCGGAGCTGGTCAACGACTGGCAGCACCCGTACAGCCGCGAGCTGGCGGTGTTCCCGGTGGCCGGCGTACGCGAGAACAAGTACTGGCCGAGCGTTAAGCGTCTGGACGACGTGTACGGCGACCGTAACCTGTTCTGCTCTTGCGTGCCGATGAGCGATTACGAATAACACGTTCGGCAAAGTTTGTGTTTGGGGGACACCGCATGATGCGGTGTCCCTTTTTATTTTATCGCGGCCTATTCTTTCCGGTACGTTCCCACGATTTGAGGAGTCATCATGCAAGCGGCAATCGTAACAGCGCTGGGGCAAGCCCCGGTTTTCGGCACCTTTGAGGAGCCTCAGGCGCAGGCGAATGAAGTGCCGATCGACGTTCTGGCGGCCGGCATCAAGCAGCTGGATCGCGCCACCGTCGCCGGCACTCATTATTCCAGCCCGAAGCAATTGCCGATCGTGCCCGGCACCGACGGCGTGGGCCGCACGGCGGACGGGCAACGGGTGTACTTCGCCTCTTTCCGTCGCCCTTACGGCGCGATGGCAGAGCGCAGCGTCGCGTCATGGACGGTGCCGGTGCCGGAGGCGGTGGACGACGCCACGGCGGCGGCGCTGATCAATCCGGCCTTCGCCGCCTGGCTGCCGCTGCGTTGGCGAGCGGATCTGCAGCCTGGTGAAACGGTGCTGATCATCGGCGCTACCGGCACCTCGGGCAAACTGGCGGTTGCAGCGGCGCGTCAGGCGGGAGCCGGGCGCATCGTTGCCGCCGGTCGGCGCCTGAGCGTGCTGGAGGCGTTGGGTGTGGACGCCACGGTGGATCTGAGCCTGCAGGGCGAGGCGCTGGCGCAGGCCTTCGCGGCGGCGGCGGGGCCGGGTGGTTATCAGGTGATTGTCGATTACATCTGGGGCCCGGCGACCGAAGCGCTGCTGGCGACGCTCAATAATCACGATCTCTCGTCTTACGCCGGGGGGCGCGGCATTCGCTTGGTCAACGTCGGCTCGATGGCCGCGCCGGACATCCGGCTGCCGGCGGCGGTGCTGCGCAGCAATCAGCTGCAGATCCTCGGCAGCGGCACCGGCAACTTCCCGCCGATCCCGGAGATGCAGCGCTACGCGACCGAGATTTTGGCGCTGGCGGCGACCGGAGCGCTCACTATCGAGACGCAGGAGCACGCGTTGGCGGATATCAACGAGGTGTGGGATCTGAACAAGAAAAGCGACGTGCGTTCGGTGATACGCATCGCCCGTTAATCCCCGGCCGCTAGCGGCAGAGGCAGACCAGGTGAATGTCCTCCGGCTCACGGGCGAACAATTCGGTATCCGGCTGTTCGATGAGCCGGCAGCCCTGCGCCAGATAGAAGTCTACGGTACTTTTGTTGGGAATGGAGGAGACGTACAGCCCGGCGGCGCCTTCTTGCGCCGCCTGCCGCAGGCAGAGCTGGAACAGCTGCTTGCCTAACCCCTGGCCGCGTTGGTGCGCGCTGACGTAAAAGAACAGCAATTGGCGCAGATCTTGCCGCGGGCCGCGTGGTTCGGTGTCCAGCGCCGCCGCTGCCACGATATCCTCGCCTTCGAACAGCGCGAAGAACGCGCCGCCGCGATCGAAGCACGCTTCGTGGATCGGCGTATAGGTTTCCCGATCGTGCGGATCCCAGCCGCGCACATCGTAGTAGTCCGGGTAGGGGTGCAGCTTGCCGTCCTGCAGGCGATACAGGGTGTCGATAATTTCGCTGCGGTCGATATCCCACAGCCGGTCGAGTTGCTGCCGTTGCAGCAGTACAGGGGCGATCATGCTCGTGGTTAACTCTCAATCTGTGGCCGGTAACTTTCCGGCAAATCGATGATAAAGCCGATGCCGCGATCGTCGAGGCCTTCGGTGACGCGCAGCTGCGCGCCGATTTTGTCGGCCAGGTTGCGGGCGATGGCCAATCCCAGCCCGCTGCCGGTCTGTTGCGTGCCGGGCACGCGGTAAAAGCGCTCAAACAGGCGCGGAAGGTGCTCTTCGCTCACCCCGGGGCCGTTGTCGCGCAACGTAATATAGCAGCCGAGCGGCGCCAGCGAGCGGATATTGGCTTCGATGCGGCTGCCGGGCGGCGCGTATTTGAGCGCATTGTCCAGCAGATTGGTGAAGATGGCGATCAGCGCATGGCGGTCGGTACTCACCACCACCTCCTCGCTGCCGTCGAGCGACAGTTCGACATCCTTTTCCAATGCATAGGGAACGTGCTGCGCGATGCATTTGCCGATCTCCGCATAGATATCCACCGCCTCAATCTTCAGCGGAAAATCTTCCGCCTCCAGTTTGGCCAGGTTGATCAGCTGGCGCGACAGCGACGCCGCCCGATCCAGCCCTTGTTGCATGTCGCCGATGATTTCCCGGCGCTCCTGCTGCTCGCTGACCTGGGTCAGCAAATGCAGCTGCGCCAGCACGGCGGCGATCGGCGTGCGCAGCTCATGCGCGGCGTCGGCCATAAATCGTTTCTCGCGCTGATTGGCGGCGTCGATGCGCGCCATCAGTTTGTTGACCTCCATCACCACCGGCCGGATTTCCTGATACTGTTCGCTGACGTTGATCGGCGACAGATTGCCGGGCTGACGATCGGAAATGGTGCGGGCGATCTGGCGCAGCGGCCGCAGGCTGAAATAGGCGGTAAACAGCAAGGTGATGATGATGGCCGCCAGAATGCCCAGCAGCGGTACGGCGGTGCTCTCCGCCGGGTTGCCGAACAGCGTGGTGCGATCGTTGAACGATTCGCCGACGATCACCCGGTACTGGCGATTCTCGCTCCAGCTGCCGGCGAGATGCCAGTTGGCGCCGGCGTAATTGACCGAGCCGGACAGCACCGAAGGCGGCAGGCGCAGCGGCTCTCCCTGCGTTTGCGAACTGTAAAGCACCCGGTTGTCTCGATCGTAAACCACAAACAGCGGGTGATAGTCGATTTCGTCCTGCATGCCGTTATTGATGGAATCAATGTACATGCCTTCAATGGTCTTGATGATGCCGCGGTAATCGATATGGTCAGTGCCGGTTTCGTCGAGAATATTGGCGATGCCTGCAGCGACGATGCGTTGCTGATTATCGAAATATTTCTCCATGTCGGGGTAATACCAATATTTCACCCAGGCGACGAGGAGCCCCCACAATAATAAAATGGCCAGCACCTGGAAAATAATGGTGCGCATAAAGAAGGATTTGAAACCGATCATTCCGCTACTCTTTCTTCAGCAAATAACCAATGCCGCGTACGGTAATAATTCTTTCTTTACCGATCTTGCGCCGTAAATTATGCATGTGCACTTCCAGCGAGTTGCTTTCCACGCTGTCGCCGTGGCCGAACAGCCGCTGTTCCAACACCGCTTTGCGCACCACGGTGCCGGCGCAACGCATCAGTTCGTGCAGCAGGTGATACTCTTTTTTCGACAGCATCAGCAGTTCGTTATCCAGCATGACCTGATGGTTGACCGGATCGAGATACAGCGCGCCGAGGCTCCAGGTTTGTGACGCGAAGCCCGCCATGCGCCGGTTGACCGCCTTGACGCGCGAGATGAGTTCGGGCAGCGCAAAGGGTTTGGCCAGAAAGTCGTCCGCGCCGGAATCCAGGCTGTTCACCAGGCTTTCAATGCGGTCGCGGGCGGTCAGGATGATGATCGGGATATTTTGCCCAGCGGCGCGCCAGGCGATCAGCCTCTGCAAACCGTCACCGTCCGGCAGCGTGAGATCCAGCAGCATCAAATCGAACCCGCCGGATGAAAGTTTATTTTCCGCGTCGACGAGCAGGCGCACCCAGCACAAATTAAAGCCGGCCAGCTCCAATGCTCGGCACAGCGCCTTGCCTAATTGCAGGTCGTCTTCCACCAACAGTATGTTCACGTTATTTCCGCTGAGAGCCTTGAGTCGCGCTTATCTAACTATAACGCTGACGGGAAGACAACGGGGAAACCTGCGCTGCCTGCACGTTCTTAAGCAAACCTTAATCTGGCTTTAATCTCGCGTTAAGGGAACGAGGGGGGATTTCAGTTATTTTGCTGCCATTCGAAATCATGGCTGAGGGAGCGAAACATGCAGACTGACGGTTCCCCGCTCGCGAGCGCCTCGCGGCGGCTGATGTATTCAGGCGTGGCGATGCTGCTCGTGCTGTTGATGCTGTCGTTTCGCGGCGATGTGCACAGCCCTGCTCACAAAGGCCTGCATGCTTCCGGTTTGCAGCGGGGCCATCAGGTGGCGGTAACGGACGCCTCCGGCTGCGCGAAATATCGGATTAAAAAGCTGCTGCGTCGCCTGGCTCAGCTCTGAAGCGTTTTCTAGAGCGCCGCTCTATACTCTGACTGGCAAACGGGGAGCCTGTGCGCAGGCCGTTATTTTTATATCGCCAACCAGAGAAAAAATACGATGACGAAAGTGGCATTGGTAACCGGCGCAAGCCGGGGAATTGGCCGCGCGACCGCTTTGCTGCTGGCCCGGCAGGGCTATGCGGTGGGCGTGAATTACCTGCGTGACGAAAGTGCGGCGCGCCAGGTGGTGGCGGAGATTGAGACGCAGGGCGGTAAGGCGCTGGCATTGCAGGCTGACGTGGCCGACGAAGCGCAGGTGATGGCAATGTTCGGCGCACTGGATGCCGGGCTGGGCACGCTCAGCGCGCTGGTCAACAACGCCGGCATTCTGTTCCAGCAGGCGAACATTGAACAGTTGACCGCCGAGCGCATCAATCAGGTGCTCAGCACCAACGTTACCGGTTACTTCCTGTGTTGCCGCGAGGAGGTGAAGCGCATGGCGCAGCGTCATGGCGGGCAGGGCGGCGCTATCGTCAATGTGTCTTCCGCCGCTTCTCGTTTAGGCGCGCCGGGAGAGTACGTCGACTATGCCGCCTCGAAAGGCGCCGTCGATACGCTGACCATCGGGTTATCGCGGGAAGTGGCGGCGCAGGGCATTCGCGTCAACGGCGTGCGGCCCGGATTCATCTATACCGAGATGCACGCCAGCGGCGGCGAGCCTGGCCGGGTGGATCGCGTGAAGGACAGTTTGCCGATGCAGCGCGGCGGCCAGCCGCAGGAAGTGGCGGAGGCGATCGCCTGGTTGCTGTCTGACGCCGCATCTTACGTGACCGGCACCTTTATCGAGGCCGCAGGCGGGCGTTGAACGCATCCGTAGGGTTTTGACATCCCTCTGGATGCGAGGTGTTTTGATTAAATAACAATCAAAATGTAGTTACAAAAATGTATGTTTATTTTGAATGGAATCAGGATAAAAATCACAGTAACCAGCGCAAACACCGTGTCAGTTTTGAGATTGCGCAACGGGTTTTTCTGGATCCCAACCATTTGGCTGTGTTGGAAAGGATCGAGGGTGGAGAAGAACGTTGGCAAACGATCGGCATGGTCGGATCCTGCTTGCTGTTGCTGGTGGCACATACGACGATCGAAACGGATGTCGAAGGCGATACAGTAGAGATCGTGCGTATCATTTCAGCACGCAAGGCCGATGCCAAAGAGAGGGGAAGAGATGAAGCGCAAAAATTCCGCCAAAAATCTGGCCCATAGCGTACTCCCGCCGTTGACGGAGGAGCAGAAAGCGCAAATTGCTTCACTGAGTGCGTTGCCGGACGAGGACATCGATTATGCCGATGCGCCGGCACTGGATGAGGAAAAGTGGCAGGCTGCGGTTCAGGGGCGTTTTTATAAACCGATGAAAGTATCGAAAACCATCCGCATCGATGCGGATGTGTTGGCCTGGCTTCAGCGGCCAGGCAAAGGCTATCAGAAACGCCTGAACGCCGTGTTGCGTGAGGCGATGTTGAAAGAGCATGAACACGGGGAATAATGTGTGCCAGGCGGCTAACGATCCGGTGAGGTTCTCACCGGATTTTTTTTGCCGTTTTTTCAGGTAATGCGTTATCAACGCCGGCGGTCTAATTGTGACGCTCGGTCAAAACCACACAAACGGTCATTAACGGTCATACTGCGGAGCGTGGAATTGTGACCGTTTACCGTTTCTCTCCTGTTTACCTCAGGCGTACGCGCATCATAACTGCCTGTTACTCCACACTTTCGTAATTATTCATTTCATTTCCTTCCCGATTTTTTTGACAACTATCACATCGCGATCGTTGACCGATCGCAGGGCGATGCGCTTTGCGTCCGCGCGCAAAACGCGGCGCGGCAAATCGATATCGTAATCAACGTTGTGGAGGAGAAAATAAACATGCTGCCTGTAGAACGTCATCGCTTTATCACCGAAGTCTTGAGCCAGCGCGGCCGCGTGATGGTGCAGGAGGTGGCGCAGCTGTGCCACATCTCTATCGAGACGGCGCGGCGTGATCTGGCCTTGCTTGAACGGCGCGGCCTGCTGCTGCGCAGCCACGGTGGCGCGGTGTTCGTCGAGCCGCCGGCGGTGGAGAAAACCTATGTGCCCGCCGAGATAGACCAGGGGGAATCTTTCCGCCAGCGCAGCAACGAGGCGCCGGAACAGAAGACGCGCATTGCCAAACGCGCGCTGGAATTTATCGCGCCGGGGGACTGCCTGCTGCTGGACAGCAGTTCCACCAGTTGGTTTTTGGCGCGCCAACTGCCGGATATCTCGCTGGTGGTGCTGACCAACTCGCTGCACATCATCCAGACGCTGGCCTGCAAGGCCAACGTGCGCACCATCGGCCTGGGGGGCGAGTATTCCGCCAAGTACGAGGATTTTATCGGCGTGCTGGCGGAGCAGATGCTGAAGGAGTTCGTGATCAACAAGCTGTTTTTCTCCTGCCACGGCATCTGCCAGGACGGCGGCATCCGCGAAAGCAATGAGCACCATGCGCGGCTGAAGCAGCAGATGCTGCTGGCGTCGGAACGCAAGTTCCTGCTGGTGGACAGCAACAAGTTCGGCCGCCGCTCGTTCGCCCGCATTTGCCATTACCGGGAAATAGACACGCTGATCACCGACAGGCTCAGCGACGACGAATTTCGTCAGGAACTGGCCTGGAACAACGTCGACGTGATTGAAGTTTCACCCGCCGCGAAAAGGGCGGCGCGATAACAACAATGAAAACCCTTATTACAGCCAACACTTGTGGAGAGAGAACAATGAAAAAATCCGTACTGGTCGGTCTGTTTGCCTCGCTGCTGCTGTCGGTCTCCGCGCAGGCGGCGGACAAGCTGAAAATGGGCGTGGTGGTGAAGATCGGCGGCATTCCCTGGTTCAACGCCATGGAGGCCGGCATCAAAAGTGAGAGCGCCAAACGCGGCATCGACGCCTGGATGGTCGGGCCGACGGCGGCGGATCCGGCGCTGCAGGTGCGCGCCATCGAGGATCTGATCGCGCAGAAGGTGGACATCATCGGCGTGGTGCCGAACGACGCCCGGGTGCTGGAGCCGGTGCTCAAGCGCGCGCAGGAGGCGGGCATCAAGGTGATCGTGCACGAATCCCCCGGCCAGAAGTACGCCGACTGGGATTTTGAGCTGGTGGACGCCTCGCAGCACGGGGTCAACCACATGAAAGCACTGGCCGCCTGCATGAAAGAGCAGGGCAAGTACGCGGTATACGTCGGCAGCCTGACGGTGCCGCTGCACATCACCTGGTCGGACTCGGCCATCAACTACCAGAAGCAGCACTACCCGAACATGCAACTGGTGGGCGACAAGTTCGGCGTGGGGGAATCGCTGGATGACAGCGTGCGCACCACCAACGATCTGATGGCCAAGTATCCCGATCTGAAAGGCGTGCTGGCGTTCGGCTCGCAGGGGCCGATCGGCGCCGGGCGCGCGGTGCTCAACCGCGGCAAAAGCAACGATATCTGCGTCATCGGGCCGTTCAGCCCGGGCCAGGGCGCTTCGCTGGTCAATCGCGGCGCCATCAAGGGCGGTTATATCTGGAATCCGATGGTGGCCGGCGAAGTGTTCGTGCGCATCGCCGACATGATGCACAAGGGGGAGAAAATCACCGACGGCATGACCATCGAAGGCATGGGCAAGGTGCAGGTGGATGCGCAGCAGCACACCATTCTCGGCAACGCCACCGAAAGCCTGGATAAGCAAAACCTGCCGAAGCTGGTGAAGATGGGGCTGTAATTATGGCGATTTCCGGCAATACGGCAACGCAGGGCGCGCCGCTTATCGAACTGCAACAGCTGTCGATGACCTTTGGCGGGCAGCGTGCGCTGAACGATATTTCATTGGCGCTGATGCCGGGGGAGGTGCACTGTCTGGCCGGCACCAACGGCTGCGGCAAGAGCACGCTGATCAAGGCGATCGCCGGCGTCTATCAACCGGACGACGGCAGCCGCATTACCCTCGATGGGCAAACCTTCGGCCGGCTGTCGCCGGATCAGGCGCGCGCCTTCGGCATTCAGGTGATCTATCAGGATCTGTCGCTGTTTCCCAACCTGACGGTGGCGGAAAACATCGCCTTCGAACACAACCTGCGCGGGTTGCTGGGTTGGCACCGCCCGGCGCGGCTGCGGCGCGCCGCCGAACGCCAGCTGCAATCGCTGAGTTTCAATCTGGATCTCGACAAACGGGTGGCGGAGCTGCCGATCGCGCAGCGCCAACAGGTGGCGATCTGCCGCGCGCTGGTGGCGCAGGCGCGGCTGGTGATCATGGACGAACCGACCGCTTCGCTGACCCGCACCGAGGTCAACCAACTGCTGCGCACGGTGGACTATCTGAAAGCGCAGGGCATCTGCGTGGTGTTCGTCAGCCACCGGCTGGACGAGGTGCTGGAGATCTCGGATCGCGTCACGGTGATCCGCGACGGCAACAAAGTCGGCACCTGGCCGGCGGCGGAGATCACCGGCGATCGTCTGACCGAGCTGATGACCGGTCTGAAGCTGGACTATCACCTGAAAGCGCCCAGCCTGAATAAGGATCGGGTGATGCTGGAGGCGGATCGCCTGAGCCGCGCTGGGCAGTATCAGGATGTGAGTTTCCGTCTGCATCAGGGGGAGGTGCTCGGTCTGTGCGGGCTGCTCGGCTCCGGGCGTACCGAGCTGGCGCTGAGCCTGTTCGGCATGACCCGGCCGGACAGCGGCAAACTCTACCTCGACAGCAAACCGGTGCGCTTTCGCGGCCATGAGGACGCGATCAAGGCCGGCATCGGCTACGTCTCGGAGGATCGCCTGACGCTGGGTCTGGTGCAGCAACAGTCGGTGGCGGATAACGCGGTGCTGACCATTCTCGATAAGCTGCGCGGGCGTTTTCGCCTGATCGACGACTACCGCAAGAATCGCATCGTCGCGGAGTGGATCGCCAAGCTCGGCGTGCGGGTGGCGGATCCGGATCAGGCGGTTTCGACGCTGTCCGGCGGCAATCAGCAAAAGATCGTGCTGGCCAAGTGGGTGCTGACCCAGCCGCGGATCTTGATCCTCGACTCGCCGACCGTCGGCGTCGACGTCGGTGCCAAGGCCAGCATCTACCAACTGATCCATCTGCTGGCGCAGGAGGGGATCGCCATTTTGCTGATCTCCGACGAGGTGCCGGAGGTGTATTACAACTGCGATCGGGTGCTGCACTTCAGCGGCGGCAGCGTGATCGGCGAATACCTGCCGGGGCAGGTGAGCCAGCAACAGCTCGCGGAGGCGGTCAATGCGTAGATTCAGTCTGAAACCGCGCGGCAACGAAGGCTATCTGGCCTGGGTGCTGCTGCTGACGGTCATGGTCTTTTCACTGCTCAGCGATCGGTTTTTAACGGTGCAAAACCTGCTCGATCTCAGCGAAAGCTATGCGGTGAGCGGTATTTTCGCCCTCGGCCTGTTTGTAGTGCTGGTGACCGGCGGCATCGATATCTCCTTCGCCGCAGTCGCCTCGGTGGTGCAGTACCTGATCGCCACGCTGGCGACCCACTACGGCCTGGCCAGCCCGGCGGGCAGCATTCTGCTGGCGTTGGCGATCGGCGCCGCGCTGGGCATGGTCAACGCGCTGCTGATCTACTGCCTGCGCATCGTCTCGATCATCGTCACCATCAGCATGCAGGCGTTGTTGTTCGGCATGCTGATGTGGCTGACCAACGGCCGCAGCCTGTACGCATTGCCGGACTGGTGGACGCTGCCGCGCAGCGTGCTGCCGTTCCAGCTGGATGAGCAGAGCTATCAGCTCGGTTTGCCGACGCTGGTGATGCTGGCGGTGGCGCTGCTGACCTGGCTGCTGCTGAACAAAACGCACCTCGGGCGCCAGCTGTTTGCCGTGGGCGGTGATGCGGAATCGGCGCGGCGCATCGGCATCCGCGTTGGCCTGCTGCATTTGTTCGCCTATGGCTATCTGGGCGCGATGGCGGCGATCGGCGGCCTGGTGCAGGTGTACCGCATGGGGGAAGTGGTGCCCAACGCGCTGGTGGGCGGGGAGCTCGACGTGCTGGCGGCGGCGGTGCTGGGCGGCGCCAGCCTGAACGGCGGCAAGGGCAGCGTGGTCGGCACGCTGATGGGCGTCTTCCTGATCGGCGTGCTGAAAAACGGCCTCAACCTGATCGGCGTGTCCAGCTACTTCATGAACGTGGTGATCGGTCTGGTGATCGTCGCGGCGATCACCGTCACTCACTACAAGAAACGCAAAGAAACCGACGTCGGTTTCGCCTGAGGAGCGCCTGATGGGCAACAACCTGAAATTTCGTCCGGACGGGGTCGCCGTCGGTCTGCTGGCATTGCTGCTGGCGGTGGTGCTGGCCTTTAGCCTGCTGATGCCGGGGCGCTTCTTCAGCGGCGCCACCTTCACCAGCGTGGCCTTCCAGCTGCCGGAGCTGGGCCTGCTGACGCTGGCGATGTTCATCCCAATCCTCAGCGGTGGCCTGAACCTGTGCATTATCGCCAGCGCCAACCTGACCAGCCTGCTGATGGCCTGGCTGTTCATCAGCTACCTGCCGGCGGATGCCGGGCTGGGCTTGCAGGCGCTGTGGCTGGCGTTGGCGCTGGCGGCGGCGATGCTGTTGGCCGGGCTTATCGGCGCGGCGACCGGCGCGTTGGTGGCCTACGTCGGCGCGCATCCGATTCTGGTGACGCTGGCCACCATGACGACGGTCAACGGCATCGGCATTTACCTGACGCGCGGCGCGGCCCTGAGCGGCATGCCGGAGATCGTGCGGTTTATCGGCGCCGAGCGCGTGCTGGGCGTGCCGGTACCGCTGTGGATCTTCCTGGTGGTCGCCGCCTTGCTGGCGCTGTTCTTGCAGAAAACCCGGCTCGGCAAATGCATCTACATGAGCGGCAGCAACATCAACGCCACCCACTTCAGCGGCGTGAATACCCATCGGGTGTTGATCGCCATTTACACCCTCTCCAGCCTGCTGTGCGTCATTGCCGGGCTGGTGATGATGGCGCGCTTCAACTCGGCGCGCATGGGTTACGGCGACTCCTACCTGTTGCTCACGGTGCTGGCGATCATACTGGGCGGCACCGATCCGTTCGGCGGTTTTGGCCGGGTCAGCGGCGTGGTGCTGGCGCTGATCGTGCTGCAGGTGATCGCGACCGGTTTGAACCTGATGAACGTCAGCCCGCATTTCAGTCTGGCGATGTGGGGCGCGGTGCTGATCGCGGTGCTGGCGCTGAAGTTTTTCCGCCATCGCTATCGGCAGCGGCGGGCGATGCGCCGCAGCGCGGCCCAGGCGAGAATCGCGGCGGGCCACTGATCCCTTTTCCCTTTTGCGCAGGATAACGCTAATGAAATACCAGATTTCACCTTCACTGATGTGCATGAACCTGATGGATATCCGGCAGCAATTGGCGGTGCTGAATCGCCGCGCCGATATGCTGCATATCGACATCATGGACGGGCACTACGTTAAAAACATCACGCTATCGCCGTTCTTTATCGAACAGATCCGGCCGCACACCTCGTTGCTGCTGGACGTGCATTTGATGGTGGAGAACCCAACCGATTTTATCGACCCTATCGCCCGCGCCGGGGCGGACTTTATCTGCCCGCACGCCGAAACCATCAACCGTGACGCGTTCCGGGTAATCAATCAAATTCGCGCGCTGGGCAAAAAAGTGGGGGTGGTGCTGAACCCCGCCACGCCGGTGGAGTTTATCCGCCACTACCTTCACCTGCTGGATAAAGTCACCGTGATGACCGTCGATCCGGGCTATGCCGGGCAGCCGTTCATTCCCGAAATGCTGGACAAGATCCGCCAGTTGCGCGATCTGAAAAACCAACAAAATCTGCGCTATCTGATCGAGATCGACGGATCCTGCAACCAGCGCACCTACCGCGATCTGATGGGCGCCGGCGCGGAAGTGTTGATCGTCGGCAGCTCCGGGTTGTTCAATCTCGATCCGGATCTGGAGGCGGCATGGGAAAAAATGCTGGATCAGATGCGGCAGGCGGCCTGAGGCGGGGGACATGATGCAGCATTTTCTTGGCGTTGACGTTGGCGGCACCAATACCCGCCTGCTGTTGATGGATGATGACGGCGAGTTTAGCGCTTACCGCAAGATAGCGACCGCCGACTGGGCACAGCAGGCCGATCCGCTGGCGACGTTGGGCGATCTTATCGCCCGGCATTGTGAGGATCGTCAGGTGGCGCAGGTGATGCTGGGGCTGCCGGGGATCCTCAGCCGCGATCGCTCGCGGGTGCTGTCGCTGCCGTTTATCCCGGCGCTGGATGCCCAGCCGGTGGCGGCGCTGTTGGCCGATTTGCTGGCGCTGCCGGTGCGAATGGACAAGGACGTCAACCATCTGCTGTGGTGGGATTTGCAGCAGCTGCCGACGCTGCCGCAGGTGGCGGTAGGGCTGTATCTGGGCACCGGCATGGGCAACAGCCTGTGGCTGAACGGCGATTTTTACCACGGGGCGCATGGCGCCGCCGGCGAGCTGGGGCACATTCCCTGGCCGGGCCATCTGGGCGAGTGCCCGTGCGGCAAACGGGGCTGCGTCGAGAGTTTGACCTCCGGCCATTGGCTGACCGGCTGGGCGCGCGCCAACGCGGCGCAAACGCCGTTCGACCGTCTGTTCGAACGCCATGGCGATCATCCTGATTTGCAGCGTTTCGTTGAACGATTGGCGCAGACCATCGCCATCGAAATGAACGTGATCGACCCCCAACGGCTGATCCTGGGTGGCGGCGTGATCGCCATGAGCGGTTTTCCGTTGGCGCGGCTGGAGCAAGAGATCCGCCGTCATCTGCGCGGGCCCCAGCCGGCACAGGGATTGGCGATCTCCATCAGCCGCCTGACCGATGAAACCGGCAGCAAAGGCGCCTGTCTGGCCGCCCGGCGCCACCTCCAATTGAGCAGGGAGTACCAGCAATGAAAGGCAAAGTCTGCGTGTTCGGTTCGTTCAACCTGGATATCGTCGCCGGCATGGCGCGGTTTCCGCAGCCCGGCGAATCGCTGATCGCCCGTAACAGTATGATGGGGGCGGGCGGCAAGGGCGCCAACCAGGCCACCGCCGCGCTGCGCGCCGGGGCGCGGGTGCATTATATCGGCAAGGTGGGGCGCGACGACTTCGGCACCTTCGCCCGGCGTCATCTCGCCGCGGCCGGCTTCGATGCGGTGACGCTGTTCTCGACCGGCGATTGCCCGACCGGCAATGCGCTTATCTACGTTGCCGGCGAGGATGCGGAGAACATGATCGCCGTCGATCCCGGCGCCAACCTGACGGTCAGCGAGGACGAGGTGCGCCAGTGCCGCCCGGCGATCGCCGCGGCGGATATTCTGTTGACCCAGTTGGAGAACAACCTGCCGGCGATCGAACAAGTGATTGCCATCGCCCGCGAGGCGCGGACGTTCATCATTCTCAACCCGGCGCCGTTTCAGCCGGTGCCGGACAGCCTGTTGGCGCAGGTCGATCTGCTGACGCCCAACGCCACCGAATGCACATTGCTGACCGGCGTGCCGGTGCGGGATGTGGCTTCGGCGCGCCAGGCGGCGCAGGTGCTGCACGCCAAGGGCATTCGTTTGCTGATCGTGACCTTGGGCACGCAGGGGGCGTTGTTCTCGGACGGGGAACACAGTGAGCTGATCCCGGCGTTTCCGGCGCAGCCGAAAGACACCACCGGCGCGGGGGATGCGTTTAACGGCGCTCTGGCGGCGCAGCTGGCGAATCAGGTGCCGTTAGCCGATGCGGCGCGCTTCGCCGCCGCCTACGCGGCGGTCTGCGTGGAACGCGCCGGGGCGGCGGGATCGATGCCGAGTTATGAGGAGGCGTTGGAACGCCAGCAGGCGTTCGCTTGACGTTGACGGGCTGCGGCGCAGAGGCGGCAGCCCGGCTCCCTTACTTCAACCAGCCTTTGCGCTGCGCGTCCCGCAGATGTTGCTCCATATGGTGCCACAGCTCGGGGTGTACGTCGGCGATCGACGCATTGCGCGCCAGCACCTGCTCCAGGCTGATGCCGTTTTCTACCCAGCTCTGGCCTTCATTGTGCAGATTCATCAGCATCGGCATGGTGCGATCCAGCAGTAAGGCAAAGCGCGCATCGGCGCTTTCGCCGTCTTCATATTCCTGCCATAAAGCGGTGAAATACTCGCGCTGAGCCTCCGGCAACATGCCGAACAGACGGCGCGCCGCCGCCACTTCCTGATCGTGGATCGCCGCGCGGGCCGCCAGATCGTAGACCAGCACGTCGCCGGCGTCGATTTCCACGATGTCATGCAGCAGCGCCATCTGGATCACGCGCTGAATGTCTACGTCATCACCGGCGTAGGGCGCCAGGCTCATGGCGGCGATGGCGAAATGCCAGCTGTGTTCGGCGGAGTTTTCCTGGCGCTGGGTGCCCAGTACCTTGGTGCGGCGTTGCACGCCTTTCAACTTATCGATTTCCATCAGGAACTGGATGGCCTGGGTCATTGAACCGAAATCTAACGCGGGTACAGCGGATGACATGGTGTAAACCTCAAGGTGGGTGGGTTGAAGCCTGACGATTGTAGACCAGCGGGCGGGGGATTTCGATGGTTACACGCGTTCACATTTTTATTTTAGCGTACACGTGTACACTGGAATTATTCTCAGTTAATCTGCTTTGCGTTAATTTCGCACAAAGCAGGGCATTTTGAGGGGTTGCGCGTTATGGGGAAAACGGACGTAGTGAAAGCCGGGAACAATAAGATTGTCACCGCGGCTTATCCGTGGGCGGAAGAGATCGCCAACAGCATCAGCCACGGCATCGGGCTGGTGTTCGGTATTGTCGGCCTGGTGTTGCTGCTGGTGCAGGCGGTGAATACCGGCGCCGATGCGACGGCCATCACCAGTTACAGCCTGTACGGCGGCAGCATGATCCTGCTGTTTCTCGCTTCTACGCTGTACCATGCGATCCCGCATCAAAAGGCCAAGCATTGGCTGAAAAAATTTGACCACTGCGCCATTTATCTCCTGATTGCCGGCACTTACACCCCGTTCTTGCTGGTAGGGCTGGATTCGCCGCTGGCGAAGGGCCTGATGGCGGTAATCTGGGGGTTGGCGCTGCTCGGCGTGCTGTTCAAACTGGCCTTCGCCCACCGTTTTGAAGCTCTGTCACTGGTGACCTACCTGACGATGGGCTGGCTGTCGCTGATCGTGATTTATCAGCTGGTCACGCGGCTGGAGGCCGGCGGCGTCACGCTGCTGGCGATCGGTGGGGTGGTCTATACCCTGGGCGTGATTTTTTACGCTTCCAAGCGCATTCGCTTTGGCCACGCCATCTGGCACGGCTTCGTGCTCGGCGGCAGCGCCTGCCACTTCATGGCGATCTACCTGTACGTCTAAGCGTTGCCGCTACATCTGAATGCGTATTGAACAAGCGCCTCTTTTGTTTTAAAAAAGAGGCGCTTGCTTCTTTCGGGTATCCAGCAAGCCCTGTCCTTCATTTCTGAGCCCGCATACCGTTTCTCTAACCTCTGTTCAGGACTCATCAAGATGATCGTTCGCTTATCCAAAGCGCTGCTGGTCTGCGCTATCGCCTTGTTCGCTTCGCTGGTGGCCTTCGGTAACCTCACCGACTACGGCTCCAACTTCGCCTTCGTGCGCCACGTCTTTATGATGGACACTATATTCCCCGAGGCCACCATCGGCTACCGCTCGATACAGACGCCGTGGCTGCATCACGTCGGTTATATTTTCATCATTGCGTTGGAGAGTCTGACCGCGCTGCTGTGCTGGATTGGTGGCCTGCGCCTGCTGTGCGGCCTGAAACTGCCCGCCAACGCTTTCAACGGCCGCAAAAAATGGGCGGTAGCGGGGCTGACGCTGGGCTTCCTTACCTGGCAGGTCGGTTTTATGTCGATTGGGGGGGAGTGGTTCGGCATGTGGATGTCGCAGCAATGGAACGGCGTGCCGAGCGCGTTTCGCTTCTTCGTCACCATCATCTTGGTGCTGATCTATCTGGTGCAGCGCGACGGGGAGTTGGACGAGTAACGAAGATGGCCGCAGGCAGGGGGCCTGCGGCCGACGGATTATTTCTCTTCGGCCAGCGAGTAGGGCAACGGTTTGATCGCCAGCTGGCTGGCGGCATCGTCGCGCACCCGCAGCTTGCTGTCGGCATCCAGATCGTTGTTCATCACCACCTGCACCCACAGCGTACCGTCGGCTAACTGGCTCGACGCCAGTACGGTGCCGGTGCGACGCCAGTTTTCCCCCAGCTGCAGCTCCAGATCTTCCGCCGCCTGCGGGGCGCGAGCCGCTTTACCTTCCAGCCAGTAGAGCGCACGTTTGTTGGCGCCGCGGAACTTGGCGCGCGCCACCATCTCCTGACCGGTATAGCAGCCCTTGCTGAAACTGATGCCTTCCAGCGCCTGGAGGTTGGTGGCCTGCGGGATCAGCTGCGCGCTGTTGGCGGCGTCGATAACCGGATAACCGGCTTCGATCTCCAGCGCCAGCCACTGGTTGCTGTCATTCCGTTCCGCCTGGTCATGCAGTTTGCCGATCAGCTGTTCGGCCACGGCGGGGCGGGTCACCAGCAGAAAACGCTCCGCCGGCGCATTGAAGTGCAGAATCGTGGTCTCGCCGTCCTGCACCACCGGGTGCTCAGCGCTTGGCAGCGTGGCGAACAGGCCCGCCAGCGCGGCGCGCGCCTGGAAACCGGCGACACCCAGCAATACCGCGTCATTATCGGCGGCGATGGTGACTTTGGAGAACACCGCGTATTTTTTGATTTCCGCCAGTTGGCTGTCCAGCACGCTGCGGCGCTCCAGATAGGCGAAGCCTTCGCCACGGTGGAACAGACGCAGGTTGCTCCACATTTTGCCCTTGGCGTCGCAGTGGGCGCACAGCACGTGTTGATCGGCCGCCAGCGCGTCGATGTCCGCCGTCACCTGGCCCTGGAGATATTTCACCGTGTCCGGCCCGTTCAGCGTCACCAGCGCCCAATCTTCCAGCGAGATCAGCGTCAGGGGCAGATGGGTGGAAGCGGAGGGCTGACGGGGTGGGAATGGAATGTTATGCGCCATAGTAAGTTCCTGCTCAACGTTTAGCTTACCTGAAGGGTATTGGACCCATGGTAAAAGAGGCGGCGGGCTTTGCAAACTGTTATTCGCGCCGCGGCGCCGGGGGGCGCTTTTTTTGGCATTTTGCGCTTTATTGCGTTTTCCGCCACAAAGCGCCTTCCCGGCGTGTATGTCAAATTGTTACTCTATAGGCTTGCGGCCAGGGCACCCTTGCAGACAGATCCCCGGTTGATGGAATTATATTGCGACGGCGTTGCCATACAGTGTGTCATTTGAACCCTGCGCTGGCGCTGCCGCGCTGAAAAGAGGTGAGTCATAACAACATGGATATTAACAACAAAGCACGTATTCACTGGGCTTGCCGCCGTGGCATGCGCGAGCTGGACATCTCCATCATGCCGTTCTTCGAATACGAATACGACAGCCTGAATGATGCGGACAAGGCGCTGTTTATCCGCCTGCTGGAGTGCGACGATCCCGATTTGTTCAACTGGCTGATGAATCATGGCGCGCCGCAGGACGGCGAGCTGCAGAGAATGGTGACCCTGATCCAAACGCGAAATAAAGACCGTGGCCCAGTGGCGATGTGATATCCGCATTTCCTGGCGCACCCAGCTGTTTTCACTGTTGACCCACGGCGTTCTGATCCTGCTGATCCTGATTTCGCCCTGGCCGGAAGGCTTTGGCCCGCTCTGGCTGGTGCTGCTGACGCTGGTGGTGTTTCAGTGCATTCGCAGCCAGAAGCGCATCGCCGCGGTGCAGGGCGAGCTGCGGCTGCTGGCGGATCGGCGTTTCAGCTGGCACGGCCGCGAGTGGCGACTGGCGAAAAAACCGTGGATGCCGGGTTACGGCATGCTGTTGACGCTGCAGCCGATGGAAGGCAAAAAGCGCCGCCGGCTGTGGCTGGCTTCCGACTGCATGAGCAAAGAGGAATGGCGCCACCTGCGGCAGCTGTTGCTGTATCCGCCGGCGGGTGACGGCGAGGAGTCCTGATGAAACCCGTACTCTGGTTGGTGGAGGATGAACCCAGCATTGCCGATACGCTGGTTTACACGCTGGAGAGCGAAGGCTTCGAGGTACGTTGGTTCGAACGCGCGGAGCCGGCGTTGCAGGCACTGGCGCAGGGGGCGCCCGCGCTCGCTATCCTCGATGTTGGTTTGCCGGATATCAACGGCTTTGAATTGTGTCGCCGCCTGTTGGCTCAGGCGGCCGACCTGCCGATTCTGTTTCTTACCGCCCGCAGTGATGAAGTGGATCGCCTGATCGGGCTGGAGATCGGCGCCGACGACTATGTCGCCAAGCCGTTCTCCCCGCGCGAGGTCAGCGCACGGGTGCGCACCATTTTGCGCCGCCTGCATAAGCAGCAGCGCCTGCAACAGAGCGCGCGCTACCATTTCGGCGCTTTCGTCCTCGACGAAGATGCGGCCACCATCTCCTACCATCAGCGGCCGCTGCCGCTGACCCGTTATGAATACCTGTTGCTGAAGACACTGTTGTTGGCGCCTGGACGGGTGTTCTCGCGGCAGCAACTGATGGAAAGCGTTTGGGCGCAGGCGGAAGAAAGCCTGGAGCGCACCGTCGATACCCACATAAAAACCCTGCGCGCCAAGCTGCGTGCGGTTGAACCCGGTGAGCCGCCGATCCACACCCACCGCGGATTGGGCTACAGCGTGAGCCGCCAGCCATGAAAATTGGCCTGCGCCTGCTGCTGGGATATTTCCTGATTGTGGCGGTGGCCGGGTACTTCGTGCTGAGCATTTTCGTCCAGGAAGTGAAGCCCGGCGTGCGGCGCGCCACCGAAGGCACGCTGGTGGATACCGCCAATCTGCTGGCGCAGATCGCCCGTCAGGACATGCAGCGCGGCGATGCGGCGCATGGCCAACTGGCGCAGGCGTTTACGCAGCTGAACCAGCGGCCGATCGGCGCCAATATCTCCGGCATCCGCAAGGATCGCAGCGAATACCACGTCTATCTTACCGATGCGCGAGGCAAGGTCATCTTCGATTCCGCCGGCCGCGCTCAGGGGCAGGATTATTCCCGCTGGAATGACGTTTATCGGACGCTGCGCGGCCAATACGGCGCCCGCAGCACCCGCAGCGACCCGCAGGATGAAAACAGTTCGGTGATGTATGTGGCCGCGCCGGTGATAGAACAAGGGCATATTATCGGCGTGCTTACCGTGGGCAAGCCCAACAGCACCATGGCGCCGGTGATCAAACGCAGCGAACGGCGCATTTTGTGGGCCGGCGCATTGCTGCTGGGGATCGCGCTGCTGATCGGGGCGGCGTTCGTCTGGTGGATCAACCGTTCCATAGGCCGGCTGGTGCGTTATGCCGACGGGGTGGCGCAAGGGGAAACCGCGCCGTTGCCCAAAGTGGGCGGCCGGGAATTGACGCAGCTGGCGCAGGCGTTGGAGAGCATGCGTCTGAAGCTGGAAGGCAAAGCTTATATCGAACAGTATGCACATACCCTGACGCATGAGCTGAAAAGCCCGCTGGCGGCGATCCGGGGGGCGGCGGAGCTGTTGCAGGAGCTGCCACCGCCGGAGACAGCCCGGCGCTTTCTCACCAATATTGAGCAGCAAAGCGCACGCATCCAGCAACTGGTGGACAAACTGCTGGTGCAGGCGCGGCTGGAGAGCCGGCCAGAAATGGAGACCGCGCCCCTCGCGATCGCGGCGCTGATCGGCCAGACGGTGGCGGGCAAAGAGGCGCAGGCGACGCAGCGCGGCGTCAGATTGCAACTGGAGGCGTTGGCGGAGGTGACGCTGAACGGCGATGCGTTGCTGATCAGCCAGGCGCTGACCAACCTGCTGGACAACGCGATCGACTTTACCCCGCCGGGCGGTTGCGTCAGCGTGCGAGGCGAACGGCGGGAACAGCGTTATTGCATCAGCGTTTGCGATGACGGCAGCGGCATTCCGGACTATGCGCTCGATAAGGTGTTTGAGCGTTTTTATTCGCTGCCGCGCGCCGAACGGCCGAAAAGCAGCGGGCTGGGCCTGAACTTCGTGCAGGAGGTCGCGCGTCTGCATCATGGCGGCATTCACCTGCGCAACCGCCGGCCGCACGGGGTGGAAGCGACTTTCATTTTATCGCTGTGACTTCACCTTCCCTTCACATAACCACATTCTGATTTCACCAGCGGGTTTTATCGTGGCCTCATTACCTACGAGGAGTGAGCATGATGAAATCGGTACTTTTCTGGAAAATAACCACGCTGCTGGGATTGATGGTGGTGATGTTGATCCCCATCACCCAACTGATGAGCGTGATCGACGAACGCAGCGGCTATCGGCAAAGCGTGGTCGGGCAGGTGAGCGAAAGCACCAGCGGGGCTCAGCGCATACTCGGTCCGTTGATTGTCATTCCCTACGTCGAACAAGAAGAGAAGAAAGACGAGAAAGGGCAAACGGTGGTGCAGCGAGTGCAGCATTACCGCTATGTGCTGCCGGAGTCGCTTCAGGTACAGGGCGCGCCGAATGTGGAGGTGCGCAAGCTGGGCATTTATCAGACACAGGTTTACCAGGGGCCGCTAAACTTCAAGGTGCGTTTCGGCCAGCCGGAACTGTCGGATTTGCAACGCGCCAACGTGACCGTCGGCCAGCCGTTCCTGCTGGTGGCGCTGAGCGACTCTCGCGGCATCAAGCGCATTTCCCCGCTGGCAACACCGCAGCCGGTGGCGTTTGAACCGGGCACCGGCGTGGGGTCGTTGCGTCAGGGGATCCACGCACCGCTGACGCTGGCGGCTCTGCAACAAAAAGAGGGGCTGAACGCCGACTTTACCCTGACGCTGGCGGGCACCAGCAGCCTGTCGCTGGTGCCGCTGGGGCGCAGCAGCGAGCTGCAACTGCAAAGCAACTGGCCACACCCGAATTTCCTCGGCAACTTCCTGCCGGATGAACGTAAGGTGACGGAGCAAGGGTTTAGCGCTCGCTGGCGCAGCACCTGGTTCGCCAACAACATCAACAGTGCGTTTCATTACGACGATGGCATTATCGACGAGGACAAACTGCCTGCCTTCAGCGCCAGCCTGGTCGAACCGGTCGATCACTATCAGCTGACCGAGCGCGCGGTCAAATACGCGCTGTTGTTTATCGGGCTGACGTTTATGGCGTTTTTCCTGTTCGAAACCCTGACCGGGCTGCGGGTGCATCCGATTCAGTACCTGCTGGTCGGCGCGGCGCTGGTGTTGTTCTACCTGATTCTGCTGGCTTTCTCCGAACACCTGGGATTCGCTCTCGCTTACCTGGCGGCCAGCATCGCCTGCAGCGGCCTGATCGGCTTCTATCTGTGCGCCGTACTGCGCGGCAAGCTGCGCGGTACGCTGTTCGCCGCGAGCCTATTGCTGTTGTACGGCGTGCTCTATTTGCTGTTGCAGTCGGAGGACAATGCGTTGGTGCTGGGGGCTGGGCTGCTGTTCGCCATTCTGGCGGGCATTATGCTGTTGACGCGCAAGCTGGACTGGTATCAGGTGGCCGATCCGGCGCGTTTGACCAAGGAAACGCCGGCCGGGGAAGACGAGCCACGCTTCCGGCTGTGGAAATAGTGAGGGAAATCGGGCGCTACGCGCCCGATAGCGGCTACAGCAGCGGCTCCATCTCCAACAGGATCTGTTCGCACCATTGCTGCAGGCGCTCTTCGCTCAGATCGTATTGGTTGACCTCATCGAGCGCCAGGCCGACGAAGTGTTTGCCGTCGGCGCTCAGCGGTTTGGGGCTGGTGAACTCGAAACCCTCAGTGGGCCAGAAGCCGATGAACTGTACGCCCAGCGGCGCGATGTGATCGTGCAGCATGCCCAGCGCGTCGAGGAACCACTCACCGTAACCGAGTTGATCGCCCATGCCGTACATGGCGACGATCTTGCCTTTCAGATCCAGCGCCGCCAGCTGCGGCCAGATCGCTTCCCAGTCTTCCTGCAGTTCGCCGAAATCCCAGGTCGGGATGCCGAGGATCAGAATGGAATAGTCCTCCATCAGCTTGGGCGATACGTCTTTCAGGTTGTGCAGGTCGACCAGGTCTTCACCCAGAATCTCACGGATTTTTTCTGCCGCCATTTCGGTGTAGCAGGTGCTGGAGCCGTAAAACAGACCAATCTTCATGTGTAAACCGTTACGTTGCTGTTTAGAGAATTGCAGCGAGTATACCTGATTTGCCCCGGCTTAAGGCATAATGGCGCGGGTGGAAATGCAACAAAGAGAGGACCGCGTGCAACAGCAAGACAATGCGCTGATTGAACAATTCCTGGATGCGCTGTGGCTTGAGCGCAATCTGGCGGAAAATACGCTGGCCTCCTATCGGCTGGATTTGCAGGCCCTGGGCGCCTGGCTTGGCCAGCAGAAGACCGATTTGCTGCAGGCGCAGGCGCTGGATCTGCAGGCGTTTCTCGCCGAGCGGGTGGATGGCGGTTACAAGGCCACCAGCTCCGCGCGTTTGTTGAGCGCCATGAGGCGCCTGTTTCAATATCTGTACCGCGAAAAGCTGCGCGCCGACGATCCCACCGCGCAGCTGGCGTCTCCCAAACTGCCGCAGCGCTTGCCGAAGGATCTGAGCGAGGCGCAGGTCGATGCGTTGCTGCAGGCGCCCTGCGTCGATCAGCCGCTGGAGCTGCGCGACAAGGCGATGCTCGAAGTGTTGTACGCCACCGGGCTGCGGGTTTCCGAGCTGGTGGGGCTGAACATCAGCGACGTCAGCCTGCGTCAGGGCGTGGTGCGGGTGATCGGCAAGGGCAACAAGGAGCGGCTGGTGCCGCTGGGCGAAGAGGCGGTCTACTGGATCGAAAACTATCTGGAGCACGGCCGCCCATGGCTGGTCAACGGCCAGACGCTGGATGTGCTGTTCCCCAGCACCCGCTGCCAGCAAATGACCCGACAGACGTTCTGGCATCGCATCAAACACTATGCCATCCTTGCGGGCATCGACAGCGAGCGTCTGTCGCCGCACGTGTTGCGGCACGCGTTCGCTACCCATTTGCTGAACCATGGGGCCGATCTCCGTGTCGTACAGATGTTGTTAGGGCACAGCGATCTCTCGACCACGCAAATTTATACTCATGTAGCGACCGAACGACTGAAACAGCTACATCAACAGCATCACCCGCGCGCCTGAGCGGCGGGTTCGAAAGGATTGGAATAATGAAAAAAGGTTTAATGCTGCTTTCACTGCTGGTGGCCTCGGTGGCCGGCGCCGCCCATGCCGATGACGCGGCGATCAAAAAAGCGCTCGCCAGCCTGGGCATCCAGCAGGCGGACGTGCAGCCTTCACCGGTCAACGGCCTGAAAACCGTGCTGACCGACAGCGGCGTGCTGTACGCCTCCGAAGACGGCAAGCACATCCTGCAGGGCCCGCTGTTCGACGTCAGCGGCAAAGAGCCGGTCAACGTGACCAACCAACTGCTGAGCAGCAAGATGGACGCGCTGAAAGATCAGATGATCGTGTACAAGGCGCCGAAAGAGAAACACGTGATCACCGTGTTCACCGACATCACCTGCGGTTACTGTCACAAGCTGCATCAGCAGATGAAAGAGTACAACGATCTGGGTATTACCGTGCGTTACCTGGCATTCCCGCGCCAGGGGCTGGCATCCCAGGCTGAAAAAGACATGCAGTCGATCTGGTGCACCGCCGACAAGGCCAAGGCGTTCGACGCCGCCATGAAGGGCGACGCCGTTTCTCCGGCGACCTGTAAAACCGACATCAGCAAGCATTACGAGCTGGGCGTACAGTTCGGCATTCAGGGCACGCCGGCCATCATCCTGGAAAACGGCATGATGATCCCGGGCTATCAGGGGCCGAAAGAGATGGCCGCCATGCTGGATGCGCACCAGGCCGCCACCAAAGCCGGTGGTTAATCGCCGGTGAGTATCAAAACGCAACTACGCCGCCGCCCGGCGGCGGACGACACGCATCTGCCCGCCAGTTTGCCGCCGCTGCTGCGCCGGCTTTACGCCCTGCGCGGCGTGCAGGCTGAGCAAGAGTTGGAACGCAGCGTCAAGGGCATGCTGCCCTGGCAACAGTTGGACGGTATCGACGACGCCGTCAGCCTGCTGCAACAGGCGCTGGCCGACGGCCGCCGCATCATGGTGGTGGGCGATTTCGACGCCGATGGCGCCACCAGCACCGCGCTGACGGTGTTGGCGCTGCGCAGCATGGGCGGCGCAGCCGTCGATTATCTGGTGCCAAACCGCTTCGAAGACGGCTACGGCCTGAGCCCTGAAGTGGTGGAGCAGGCGGCGGCGCGCGGCGCAGAACTCATTGTCACCGTCGATAACGGCATCTCCTCCCACGCCGGCGTCGACGTGGCGCACGCCAAAGGCATGCAGGTGCTGGTGACCGATCACCACCTGCCGGGCGAGACCCTGCCGGCGGCTGAAGCGATCGTCAATCCCAACCTGCGCGGCTGCGCCTTCCCGTCCAAATCGCTGGCGGGGGTAGGCGTGGCGTTCTACCTGATGCTGGCGCTGCGCGCCCGGCTGCGGGACAGCGGCTGGTTCGAGCAGCGCGCGCTGGCGATGCCGAATCTGGCGGAACTGCTGGATCTGGTGGCGCTCGGCACCGTGGCCGACGTGGTGCCGCTGGACGCCAACAACCGCATTCTGGTGTATCAGGGGTTAAACCGCATCCGCGCCGGCAAATGCCGACCGGGCATCCGCGCGCTGCTTGAGGTGGCCAACCGCGACGCCCGCCAGCTGGCGGCCAACGATCTCGGTTTCGCCCTCGGCCCGCGCCTCAACGCCGCCGGCCGGCTGGACGACATGTCTATCGGCGTGGCGCTGCTGCTGAGCGACGACATTGCGCAGGCGCGCATGCTGGCCAACGATCTCGATGCGCTGAACCAGACGCGCCGCGAGATAGAGCAGGGCATGCAGGTGGAAGCTCTGCAGCTGTGCGATCAGTTGGAGCGCACCAGCACCGAGCTGCCTTATGGGTTGGCGATGTATCACCCGGAATGGCATCAGGGCGTGGTGGGCATCCTCGCTTCGCGCATCAAAGAGCGTTTCCACCGCCCGGTGATCGCGTTCGCGCCGGCGGGCGACGGCATCCTGAAGGGCTCCGGCCGTTCGGTGCCCGGCTTGCACATGCGCGACGCGCTGGAGCGGCTGGATATGCTGAACCCCGGGCTGATGATGAAGTTCGGCGGCCACGCGATGGCGGCCGGGCTGTCGCTGGAAGAGGCCAAATTCGACGAGTTCCGCCAGCGTTTCGGCGAGCTGGTGGGGGAATGGCTCGATCCGGCGATGCTGGAAGGGGTTATCTGGTCCGACGGCGAACTGGCGATGCAGGAGCTGTCGCTGACCACGGCGGAGCTGCTGCGCGAGGGCGGCCCGTGGGGCCAGGCGTTCCCTGAACCGACCTTCGACGGCAAGTTCCGCATTCTGCAGCAGCGGCTGGTGGGCGAGAAACACCTGAAGCTGATGGTGGAACCGCTCGGCGGCGGCCCGCTGCTCGACGGCATCGCGTTTAACGTGGACACCACGCTGTGGCCGGACAGCAGCGTGCGCGAAGTGGAACTGGCCTACAAGCTCGACGTCAACGAGTTTCGCGGCAACCGCAATGTGCAACTGCTGATCCAGCATCTTTGGCCGCGCTGAAGTGAAATTGAACACAATTCGGGGATTGGGCTCTCCAATCCCCGGCATCCTTCCCGATCGCCACAAAAACTGACCAACTCGCTATAAACTGCCGCCCGGATCCGTTAGAATTAGCGGTTCCAATGGCATTCCGCCATCGACGACATCAACGTAAAAGAACGAAACCATGTTTGAAATTAACCCGGTAAAAAACCGAATTCAGGACCTGTCCGAGCGGACTGCGGTTCTTAGGGGGTATCTTTGACTATGATGCCAAGAAGGAACGCCTAGAAGAAGTCAACGCCGAGCTGGAGCAGCCGGACGTCTGGAACGAGCCGGAGCGCGCACAGGCGCTCGGCAAAGAGCGCGCCGCGCTGGAAGCCATCGTTGAAACCATCGATCAGCTGGAGCAGGGCGGCGAAGACGTCGGCGGGCTGCTGGAACTGGCGGTGGAAGCCGACGATGAAGAGACCTTCAACGAAGCGGTCGCCGAGCTGGATCAACTGATGAGCAAGCTGGATCAGTTGGAATTCCGCCGCATGTTCTCCGGCGAATACGACAGCGCCGACTGCTACCTGGATATCCAGGCCGGCTCCGGCGGCACCGAAGCGCAGGACTGGGCCAGCATGCTGCTGCGCATGTACCTGCGCTGGGCTGAAGCCAAGGGCTTCAAGACCGAAGTGATCGAAGAGTCCGACGGCGACGTCGCGGGCCTGAAATCGGCCACCATCAAGATCATCGGCGACTACGCGTTCGGCTGGTTGCGCACTGAAACCGGCGTGCATCGCCTGGTGCGCAAGAGCCCGTTCGACTCCGGCGGCCGTCGCCACACCTCGTTCAGCTCGGTGTTCATCTACCCGGAAGTCGACGACGATATCGATATCGAAATCAACCCGGCGGATCTGCGTATCGACGTGTACCGCGCCTCCGGTGCGGGCGGTCAGCACGTCAACAAAACCGAATCCGCCGTACGTATTACTCACCTGCCAACCAACATCGTGGTGCAGTGCCAGAACGATCGTTCTCAGCATAAGAACAAGGATCAAGCGTTTAAACAGCTGCGAGCCAAGCTGTACGAGTTTGAGATGCAAAAGAAAAATGCTGATAAGCAGACGATGGAAGACAACAAGTCCGACATCGGCTGGGGCAGCCAAATCCGTTCTTACGTGCTGGATGACTCCCGCATCAAGGATTTGCGCACCAACGTCGAAACGCGTAACACGCAGGCCGTACTGGATGGCGACCTGGATAAATTCATTGAGGCAAGTTTGAAAGCCGGGTTATGAGGAATAGAAATGTCTGAACAACAAGTACAGGGCGCCGATCAGGCGCTGGATCTCAATAACGAACTGCAGTCCCGCCGCGAGAAACTGGCCGGCCTGCGTGAGAACGGCATTGCGTTCCCGAACGACTTCCGTCGCGACTCCACCTCCGACAAACTGCACGCCGCGTACGGCGATAAAGACAACGAAGAGCTGGAAGCGCTGGGCGTAGAAGTGACCGTCGCCGGCCGCATGATGACCCGCCGCATTATGGGCAAGGCATCCTTCGTTACGCTGCAGGACGTGGGCGGCCGCATTCAGCTGTACGTCGCGCGCGACGATCTGGCTGAAGGCGTGTACAACGAGCAGTTCAAGAAGTGGGACCTGGGCGATATCCTCGGCGCGCGCGGCAAGCTGTTCAAAACCAAGACCGGCGAACTGTCGATCCACTGCACCGAACTGCGTCTGCTGACCAAAGCGCTGCGTCCGCTGCCGGACAAATTCCACGGCCTGGCGGATCAGGAAACCCGTTACCGCCAGCGTTACCTGGATCTGATCGCCAACGAAGAATCGCGCAACACCTTCAAGGTGCGTTCGCAGGTGATGTCCGCTATCCGTAACTTCATGGTGGAACGCGGCTTCATGGAAGTCGAAACCCCGATGATGCAGGTGATCCCGGGCGGCGCGTCCGCGCGTCCGTTCATCACCCACCACAATGCGCTGGATATCGACATGTACCTGCGCATCGCGCCGGAACTGTATCTGAAGCGTCTGGTGGTCGGCGGCTTCGAGCGCGTGTTCGAAATCAACCGCAACTTCCGCAACGAAGGCGTTTCTCCGCGTCATAACCCAGAGTTCACCATGATGGAACTCTACATGGCTTACGCGGATTACAAAGACCTGATCGAGCTGACCGAGACCCTGTTCCGCACCCTGACCGAGAAAGTGCTGGGCACCTCTCAGGTGCAGTACGGCGACGAAGTGTTCGACTTCGGCAAGCCGTTCGAGAAGCTGACCATGACCGAGGCGATCAAGAAATACCGTCCGGAAACCGATCTGGCTGACCTGGCCGACATGGGCAAAGCGGTGGCCATCGCTGAATCCATCGGCATCAAGGTTGAGAAGAGCTGGGGCCTGGGCCGCGTCGTGACCGAGATCTTCGAAGAAGTGGCGGAAAGCCATCTGATTCAGCCGACCTTCATCACCGAGTACCCGGCTGAAGTGTCGCCGCTGGCGCGCCGCAACGACGTGAACCCGGAAATCACCGACCGCTTCGAGTTCTTCATCGGCGGCCGTGAAATCGGCAACGGCTTCTCCGAGCTGAACGACGCTGAAGACCAGGCGCAGCGCTTCGCCGATCAGGTGAACGCCAAAGACGCCGGCGACGACGAAGCGATGTTCTACGACGAAGACTACGTCACCGCGCTGGAGCACGGCCTGCCGCCGACCGCCGGTCTGGGCATCGGCATCGACCGCATGGTGATGCTGTTCACCAACAGCCACACCATCCGCGACGTGATTCTGTTCCCGGCGATGCGCCCACAGAAATAATCCCGTTTAGCGTGCAACAACCGGTGCAGGCAACTGCGCCGGTTTTTTTTCGTCTACGGGACTTAACCGCTTAAAACATCGACAGTTACGCGCCATCTCCGCTTGCCCGTCGCCGATAACCGGTTATAATGCCTGTCGCACACCGATGCGGGTGTAGTTCAATGGTAGAACGGCAGCTTCCCAAGCTGCATACGAGGGTTCGATTCCCTTCACCCGCTCCAATCTCCCTATGCATCACCCCATTGAGTTATAACCGTTTTTAGAAAAGCTGATTCTCAACGATCGCATCACCGTTTGGTGCGGGTTGGCGTGTGAGTCGCTCAAGCCATTGGCCTGGCATTTAACCGCGATAACACAACGCGCCGCCCAATCCTGATGCGGGTGTGAGCCGCCGTTGCTGCCCACAGCGCGCCATTACCGTTTAACTCCACTTCTGTTTAGCCCCGGATGGCAGGCGGTTGTCCGTTTCTTCGCAGGAGCGGTCGCATTCTTTCGGCAGCAGGAAGGTGATACTTCCTGCCAGCAACAGCGATGCCGCCAGCGCGCAAACCGCGACGTTCTGTCCGTACAGATAAATCATGACGCCTACCAGATAGGGGCCGCAGAACCCACCGAGGTTGCCCAGCCCGTTGATCACCCCGCGTGCGCTGCCCGCCACTTCCGCCGCCGCAATGCGTCCGGGAATTGACCAGAAGGGGCTGGTCGCCGCTTTAAGGAAGAAGCCGCACACCACCAGCGCGATATAGGCGGCCACCACGTGCTCATGCAGGATCACCGAGGCTATCAGCGCCGCCGCAAAACAGTACAGGGAGATCCTGACCCACAAACGGCGTTTACCGCTGCGATCGCTGAACATCGAAATCACATAAATCCCCGCCAGAGTGGCAACAAACGGCAGGATCGCCAATACCCCAACATTGGCCATGCTGCCACCGGTCAGGTTTTTCAAGATGGTGGGCAGCCACAACGTATACCCATAGTCTCCGGTCTGGTAAAAGAAATTCAGCACGACCAGGCGCATCAATCCCTTGTTGCGAAACACCGCTTTTAACGGCGCCTTCGCTGCCGGCACCCTCCCTTCCCGCGCTTTGCGCTCTCGGGCCAGTTCGGTCAATAAATAGTCGCGTTCCTTCGCCGGTAGCCAACGCGCCTCTTCCGGACGGTCACTGATTACCAGCCACCAAATGGCCAACACCACGACCGACAACAAGCCTTCGATAATGAACAGCCAGCGCCAGTCGAGAGTGGCAATAATCGCGCCGGAAACCGGGGCGGTCAGCATCCCCCCTAGTGGGGCAAACATCATGACAAAGGCATTGGCGCGCCCCAGTTCTTTTTCCGGAAACCAATTGCTTACCATGGTCAGCACGACGGGCAACATTCCCCCTTCGGAGATCCCGAGAATAAAACGCAGCACGAGCAGTTGATATTCATGGGTGACGAATCCGGTGGCGATAGAGACAATCGCCCAGGCCACGAGCGACCAGGCTATAAAACGTTTTCCGCTACCGTAAACCGCAAGTCGTCCGCCAGGGATTTGCAGAAATAAATAACCAATAAAAAAGATACCGCTGGCCACGCCAGCCATCTGGCTGGTAATGCCTAAATCCTGTTCCATGCCGCCCGGCAGAGCAAAGCTGATATTAACGCGATCCATAAATGAAATAATGCAGGTGATAAGGATCGGCGCGATAACCCGCAGCCAGCGAGTTCCTGGTATTTTATCGGTCATAATAGCGTCTCGATGATATCCGCCATTCACAGAGGATATTGAGTTGGCGGATAAAAATGATTATTCGTAACTCAAACGATCATTTTTATTGAATTAACCCAGGAATATCCTGATGTGAAAAATAACCTGCCAGATTATCCAAAACGGATTGGCTCATTCCCTGACGAGTTTCTACGGTAGCGCTGGCCACATGGGGTTGAAGCAGAACATTCTCGAGAGCAAAGAACGCTGTCGGGACATGGGGTTCGTTTTCAAAGACATCCAGAGCGGCCCCGGCGATAACATGATTTTGTAACGCCTTTATCAGCGCCGCCTCATCGACCAGGCTGCCGCGGGCAATATTGATAAGCCAGGCGCGTTCGGGCATGGCGTTAAATACACTGGCATCAATAATCCCGCGGTTTTCCGCACTGCCGGATGCCGCGATCACCAGGAAATCACTCTGTGCTGCGAGCGTGTGCAGATCGGCGCACCACTGGTAATCCAGGCCGTCTTTGCGCTGGCGGTCAGTATACAGGATGGTCATATCGAAGCCTTTCGCCCGGCGGGCGATGGCTTGGCCAATATTCCCCATGCCGAAAATACCGATGCGTTTACCGCTCACTTTAGTCGCCAGCGGTGGCGGCGTCGTTTCCCAGCGGCCTTCGCGTACAAATCGGTCCCCCTGGCAGAGGCGGCGGCTGGCGGACAGCATTAGCCCCAGAGCCAGATCTGCCACATCATCGGTCAGCACGCCGGCGGTGATCCCGACGCTGATATGGCGTTCCCGGGTGTAGTTGAGATCGATAGCGTCGGTTCCCACGCCAAAGACAGCAATCATGCCCACCTGCGGCAACTGCTCCAGCGTCTCTCGGGTTACCCCCACATCACCACGGGTGACCACCGCCTGAACGTCTGCGCCATGGCGAACCAGGAAGGCTGGAATATCTGATTGTTCATAGAGACGGAATACCCGGTAGCGGGCGTCCAACGCGGCTTGCAAAGCATCCATCACCGGCGCGATAAGCAAAATGGTAGGTTGAGTGTCAGTGTGCATCGTTGCGATCCTGTCTGAAAAATAGGGGATACCCTGTATCAGACGTTTTTTTACCGCTTATTTTTGCGATCTGCATCACGCCAAAGAGTGTTAAAAAAGCATGTTACTGCTGGCGTGATCTCGTGTGCAATTTCGTGGTTTCTGTCAGTGACTATCGGGGAAAATAACTCATTATGCCCGTAGGGGGAGAAGGCTAAATCGATCGATTTTGGTGAGAGCGGTGAATATCCAGTGATTTTCTGCCGTGGATCACAGGATAAGTAACGTCGTTTCGTAACACTTAATTAAGTGACTTTTGTCACAGTTTTAAGCGGCTAAAAACCGTGAGATAGGTCATGACTTATTTCACCATGCCGAATAGCCTTTCAGGTGGAGTTTACTCACAGTGGTGATAGGCTGTAAATATTAACAACAAAGCGGTTTGCTTTGTTGCTTATTCATAGTGGCGCCCGTAGAACGATCTAATAGCGATTCTACCGTAATTACGCCGAGATTGCCTGTTGCCATAAAAATACCCAGCCATTGTTCTTGTCGGTGAAATACCGAATCGATATCTACCAGAGAAAATATTATGATTATTGATGCCTTAACCACTGCCGTAAATAATAAATTCTATCCGGCAGCCATTCGAAAAATGCTGGCCAGCATTATTGAAAGTGAGCCGTACAATTTACCTGTCGGCCACTATCAGGTGCAGGGTAAACAGATGTTCTTTAACGTCGTTGAAGGGGAAACCAAACTGTTGGCCGACCAGAAGCCGGAGTTTCATCGCCAGTATCTGGATATCCATCTTGTCCTGGAAGGGCGAGAAGTGATTGGCGCCGGGGTTCTGGGGCTGCCTTTGCCGTTGAGTGAGCCATTTAACGAGGCGCACGACCTTGGGTTTAGTCCGGCGATCCCCGGTGAGACTCTCATCCACCTGCAACCCGGTGAACTGGCCGTTATCTTCCCGGGGGAGCTGCATCGCCCGATGAGTACCTGCACAACGCCGGCAGTTCTGCGTAAAATTGTGGCGAAAATCGACGGCGCCCTGCTGACGTAGCAAGACGTTCAGCGGCGGCTGGTACCGCTACTTCAGGCTGCCCGGCGGAAAGCCTCGTTCATCCGCCGTCTGCAGCGATTCCGAAGAATGCGCCTTTCCCGTCAAAGCCATAGCCCCTAAATTTTAAAAATTGAGTTGGGTTGAATAAATGTACGGCAGAGATTACGCCGTATTATTTACAGGGATATTTGCTTCAGATTCAGATTACATCATTAAAGGCCGGAGTTTACCTCTGTAGTCGATGTAGCCAATCTCATAACGCCTTGATCTTTTAATGCGGTTCCTCCCCATTAGCACAATTTTTTATTTTGGTTTGCCTGCGTTCTGATAGATATTAAAAAAACTATATAAAAATAAATTATTTCGGAGCTAATAATGTCGTTGCAAATCGTGCTTACCCGCAGGGAGGCGCTGGGGAAAATGGTGGGCGTCATCGTCGCCGCCAGCCTGTTGCCTTATTCAAATATAACCTATGCCGAACGGGCGCAAATTGCCGCCTCGCCCGTTGAATACGCGCAATTTTTGCAAATTTCGAGAAAAATTACCGAGTTTGACGATTTGGACGTCACACTCTCCGCCCGCTATTTTTCCGCACTGCGCGAACATTTTCCGCAGTTGAACTCGCAACTCAACGCCCTGTTCATCCTGAGCCAGCAAGCCACCGATGCGGAAGCCTTGAACCGACATGCGATTGAACAGGGGCAGAGGGAGCTTATCCAGGCGATCGTGACCGCGTGGTATACCGGAACCGTAGATCCTTCAAACGCTGAGCAGGGTCAGTTGATTAGTTATAAAGAGGCGCTGATGTATCGCACGGTTCAGGATGCCCTGATTGTGCCGACCTGGTGCAATTTTGGCCCGCTGTGGTGGACCGGCTTGCCGCCGGGCGTTACCCGCCAACCTTCCATTCCCGCAACAGATTTGCCTGCCGTAGCCGATAAAAAATATGAGGACCGCGTGTGAAAAGCCCAATAATTAATGCTTCCGGCGATGCAGAGGCCGATGTCGTCATTGTCGGTTCCGGTATTGTGGGCGGTCTGATGGCGGATGCTTTGGTGAGCCAGGGCTACTCGGTGCTGGTGCTTGAGGCAGGCCCGCGCATTGAGCGCGCACAGGCTGTGGAAAACTGGCGCAATATGCCACTGCACAATCGTGCGGGGTCGGATTTTCAGGGGCTTTACCCGCAATCGGAGTACGCCACCGCGCCGCTCTATTTCCCGGAGAACGACTATATCAAACTGACCGGCCCCAATGGCTCAGGCTTTAAACAGGGCTATTTGCGTGTGGTGGGGGGAACCACCTGGCACTGGGCCGCTTCTTGCTGGCGCAACCATCCCAATGATTTTCGCATGAAATCCCTCTATGGCGTGGGGAGAGACTGGCCTATTTCCTACGAAGATATCGAACCGTGGTACGCGAAAGCCGAAGAGGAAATAGGCGTTGCCGGCCCGAATAATCCAGAGTGGCAGTCCCCTGCGGAACGCAGCGGGCCTTACCCGATGGACATGGTGCCCTGGGCCTACGGCGACAGACGCATTGCTGAGATTGTTAATCCTCACGGTTTTAAATCGGTACCCATTCCGCAAGGCCGCAGCACCCGCCCCTGGAACGGACGGCCCACCTGCTGCGGCAATAACAATTGCCAGCCGATTTGCCCTATCGGGGCGATGTACAACGGCATTCACCACGTTGAACGGGCCGAACACAAGGGGGCGAAGGTGATCCCCGAGGCGGTGGTGTACAAAATTGACACCGACGACAATAACCGCGTCACCGCCGTTCACTGGTACGACACGGCGCATAACTCCCATCGGGCGATCGGTAAAACGTTCGTTCTGGCCTGCAATGGGATTGAGAACCCGCGCTTGCTGCTGCTGGCGGCCAACGAAAAGAACCCGAACGGCATCGCGAACAGCTCGGATCAGGTGGGGCGCAACATGATGGATCACTCTGGCCTGCACTGTTCCTTCCTGGCGCGAGAGGCTCTGTGGGTTGGCCGCGGCCCGGCGCAGAGCAGCTGCATGGTGGGGTACCGTGACGGCGCGTTCCGCAGCGACCACTCCGCCAACAAGATCATCATCAACAATATCAACCGGGTGATCCCCTCCGCCCTTGAAGTCCTGAAAACGGGCAAGGTCGGCAAGGCGCTGCAGGATGAAGTGCGCGATCGCGCCAGCCGCTCGGTGGATCTCTCCATCAGCCTGGAACCGCTGCCGGACCCGAACAACCGTCTGACCCTGAGCCCTACCCGCAAAGACAAGCATGGCCTGGCCTGCCCGGACATCCACTACGACGTTGGCGATTACGTGCGCAAGGGGCTGGAAGTGGTCAAAACCCAGCTACGGCAGATTGGCGACTTGTTTGATGCGCAAGAGTTTGTGATTAACGACAAGCTGAATGCCAACAACCACATTATGGGCGGCACGATCATGGGCAGCGATCCCACGAACTCGGTGGTGAACGGCAATTGCCGCGCCCACGATCATGACAACCTTTGGATCCCGGGTGGAGGCGCCATGGTTTCAGCCAGCGTTGTCAACACCACGTTGACGATGGCGGCGCTTGGACTCAAGGCGGCCAATGACGTACTGCGCGCCCTGGAGAGCAAATGAATAAAATCACCCACTCGCTGGCAGCGACGCTGCTGCTGGGAAGCGGCTTCGCGGCGCATGCCCAGGACGGCGATCTGATCGCTAGAGGGCAAGCGCTGGCTATTGCCTCGGACTGCATGGCCTGCCATACGAATACGCAGCAGCAGGGCAAGCCTTTTGCCGGGGGGTACGGCATTGCTTCTCCCATGGGCACTATCTACGCCACCAATATCACCCCATCGGTAAAATACGGCATCGGTGGCTATTCTGAAGCGGCGTTTGCCGAGGTTCTGCGTTCTGGGATCCGGCAAGATGGGACGTATCTCTATCCGGCAATGCCTTACACCGCCTATACCCGTCTGAGTGATGACGAGATCCACGCGTTGTATACCTATTTCATGCATGGCGTTGCCCCGGTCGATGAGCCGGCCAAGCGCCAAACCGATCTGCCGTTTCCGTTTAACATCCGCCTCTCCATGGCGGTGTGGAACATGCTTTATTTGGACGATCGGCGTTTCACCCCGGATGTGACGAAAGGTGAGGCGTGGAACGAGGGGGCCGCGCTGGTGCAGGGGCCGGCTCACTGCGGAACCTGTCATACGCCGCGTAATGTGCTGATGGCGGAAGACAATTCGCGCTTCCTGATGGGGGCATCGTTGGGTTCTTGGTACGCGCCGAATATCACCGCCGATCGCCAGGAAGGGATCGGCGACTGGAGCGAGCAGGAGTTAGTGGACTACCTGAAAACCGGTCGGGCGGAAGGGCGCGCACAAGCTGCGGGGCCAATGGCTGAAGCCGTTGAGCACAGCTTCCAATACCTGACCGACCGGCAGCTGCGGGCGATTGCAACTTACCTGAAGACCGTGCCGTCACAGGGCGAGGGGCGCCAGGGCAATGGCCTTGGCCAGGCGCATTACAACGTTGAGCACCATCTCCGTGGCATGAATTCGCCCAACGCCAACCACACGCTCAATAGCGGCGAGGCGCTCTACAGCGGCTACTGCGCCAGTTGCCATCAGCCGGACGGCAGCGGCAGTTTGAACCAGGCCTACCCTTCGCTATTCAACAACTCCACCACGGCCGCGAGCAATCCGTCAAACCTGATTGCCGCCATTTTGCAGGGGGTTGATCGCCGGGTTGACGGCAAGCACGTACTGATGCCGAGCTTTGGCGCCGGTTCCTATGTCGGAGAGCTGACGGATAAGCAGGTTGCCGATATCGCTAACTTCGTGCTGCAGAAATACGGCAACAGCACGCTGAGCGTGACTGAGGAGGACGTGAGTGAAGTTCGCGCCGGGGGCCCGAAACCGCTGTTGGCGCGCGCACAGCCGATGATTCTGCCTGGCATGGCCGTCGCGGCGGTCGTCATTATTCTGCTGGTCCTATTCTGGCTCCGGCGCCGCAAGGCACGTTAAGGGGGCGTTCGGTCAGGTGGGTGGCGCCATCTGGCCGAATTTCTGGTCGGGATAGCGAGTGATGTTCTTCTGGCGAAGCGGGCAATTATGGCCAGTGCTGAAGTGACTGGCGAGGAAAGCTATATTGTCTCCCCCATTGACAGGCGGAAGTGGAGATCGACACGTTCAATGGTCGGCAGCCCTTTAATTTTTTTTATTATGATTTCTGTCGCCACTTTCCCCATCTCATAGCGTGGCGTCAGTACGCTGGCTAACCGGGGGGTGATGATCTGCCCGATCTCAAGACCGTGAAATCCGGCAATGGCAATTTGCGCTGGAACGCTGATACCGTTTGCCAGGCATTCCTGTAACACGCCCACGGCCAGATCGTCGTTGGTACAGAGAATTCCATCCATATCCGGATACATTTGGCTCGCAAGCGTCATCATGCCCGTCCCAATTGAAATGGAAGAGATCTTATTGGGGGAAATACGACCGGTAGGTAAATCATGGTTAGCCATTGCCTGACAATATCCCGTGTAACGCTGTTCATCGCGGATATCAGACATTGAACCAAAATAGATAATGCGTTTTTTACCGCTGGCCAGCAACATGGTGGTCATATCGTAGCCCTGTCTCTTATACACATCTCCGAGCCCACGAGACTTGTAGCAGG
>NZ_JALBYS010000024.1:0-82122 GCF_022678525.1 Serratia sp. PGPR-27
CCATCGTCAACACCGACGACGCGATACCGGGCTCCGGCTTCTTCGTGCGCGGCAAGATCGAGAAAAACAAGCGGCATTACCCCTGGGCGCAATTCATCGTCGACAGCGACGGGCTGGGGCGCATGGCCTGGCGGCTGCCGGAGGAAAGCTCCACCATCGTAGTGCTGGACAAGGCCGGGCGCGTGCAGTGGGCGAAGGACGGCGCACTCACCCCGCAAGAAGTTGACCAGGTGATCGCCCTGCTGCGCGCGCTGATCGCGCAGGAGACGCCATGAAGCGCACGCCGCCGGGAACCGATAACGCATGTCTTTGATTGAACGCTATATCACGGTTGAGATCCGCCGCCTGGTGATGATGATCGCCGGGTTTCTGATCTTCATGTTCGCCAGCTACTCCGCCCAGCGCTACCTGACCGACGCCGCCAACGGCACGCTGGCGCTGCGGGTGGTGGCCGACGTGGTTTTCTATAAATCGCTGATCGCGCTGGAGATGATATTGCCCGTCGCGCTGTATGTCTCGGTGGCGGTCGCGCTGAGCCAGATGTACAGCGATGCGGAGATCACCGCCATGCTGGCCGCCGGCGCCAGCCCGCTGCGGCTGTACAAGGCGGTGCTGATACTCGCCGTGCCGCTGGCGATAGCGGTCACGCTGCTGTCGCTGTATGGCAGACCCTGGGCGTACGCCAATATTTATCAGCTGCAGCAACAGTCGCAATCGGTGCTGGACGTGAGCCACCTGCAGGCCGACAAATTCAACGTCAGCGGCAACGGCCGCATGATCCTCGCCAGTCACGTCGACAAAACGGCCAACCACCTGACGGACGCCCTGATTTATGTGCGCGGCGGCCATCACACCAACCTGTACCGCGCGCAGTCGGTGGAGGTGCTCGACGCCTCCCCCGCCAGCCCCGCCGTGCGGCTGAAAACCGGTACCGCCTATGTGCTGGATCGTGAGGGCGCCGACGACAACGGGCAGAACTACGACAACTTCGACATCGCGCTCAAACCGTTCTTGCCCAGCGCCGAGAGCCGGCACAAGTCGGCCTCGCCGGCGGAACTGGCGCGCTCCGCCGATCCGGGCGACGCCGCCGAACTGCAATGGCGCGAGAGCCGCGGGCTGACCACCGTGCTGATGGTGCTGCTGGCGATCCCCTTTAGCCGCATCAAGCCGCGGCAGGGGCGCTACGCCGCGCTGCTGCCCCTCACGGTTCTGTTTACCGTGATTTTCTATGGCGGCAACATTTGCCGCACGCTGGTGGCCAACGGCTCTCTGCCAACGATCCCCGGCGTTTGGCTGGTGCCGATAGCGATGGCTGTCGGTATCGCCCTGCTGCTGGCGCGCGACCTATCCCTGCTGCGGAAACCCTCCCGATGACCCTTTTTAGCCGCTATCTGATCCGCAACGTGTTCATCGGCTTCGCCGCCGCGGCCGGGCTGCTCATCCCGCTGTTCACCACCTTTACGCTGATCAACGAGCTGGAGGACGTGACCCCAGGCGGCTACCGCTGGCAGCAGGCGCTGCTGGTGACCGTGATGACCCTGCCGCGCAGCCTGGTCGATCTGGGGCCGTTTATCGCGCTGCTCGGCGGCATCGTTGGGCTGGGGCAGCTCTCCAAGAGCCTGGAGCTGACGGCGATCCGTTCCGCCGGGATGTCGATATTCCGCATCGCGCTGGTGATGCTCGCCGCCGGGCTGCTGATGAACCTCTCGCTCGGCGCCCTCGATGAATGGGCCGCCTCGCCGCTGCAGCAACGCGCGCTGCAAATGAAGAATAACGCCCTGGCGCAGTCGAATAATAACGACGTTACCGTTAACCCGCTGTGGGCGCGGCACGGCAACGAGTTTGTAACAGTGAAGACCGTCGATGAGAACGACCAGCCCCACGGCATTGAGATCTTCCGTTATCAAGCCAACCGCGCGCTGGAGTCTTACATTTACGCCGACAGCGCCAGAACCGCCGCTGACGGCAGCTGGCTGCTGCACAACGTGATGCAGAAAAGCTGGCAAGGCAGAAAGGAGACGATTGCGCGACAAGACAGCCTGCTCTGGCGCTCACTGTTCGCCGTGCCGAGCCTGAAAGAGCTGACCCTGCCGGCGGGCAGTTTCTCGCTCCAACAGCTGGATCGCTATATCGATTACCTGCAAGGCTCGGGGCAGCCCAGCACCGAATACCGCCTGGCGCTGTGGAAAAAACTCGGCCAGCCTCTGCTGGTGCTGGCGATGATTTTGCTGGCCATCCCGTTTACCTTCACCGCCCCGCGCGCCCCCGGCATGGGCAGCCGGCTAGCGCTTGGCGTCATCATCGGGCTGCTGACCTACATCGCTTACCAGATCGTTCTCAACCTGGGATTGCTGTTCGCCCTCAACGCGCCCTTCACCGCCCTCGCCCCGCCGCTTTTGCTCCTGGCGTTGGCGCTGGCGCTGGTTTATCGGTTTGACCGGCGGGGTTAAGCATTTTCTGAGGTTGATAAGGGATAAGAAGAGAATCGTAATTTCCATTCCAGAGAAAATATCACGCACTCACCTGCTCGCGATTTTTAAGGATGTTAGTTAATGGCAAAGATAGCTGTTTGTATACTGACTTTTAACTCCTCTCGTTTATTACACGAGGTGCTTTCTCCACTCATGGGCATTGCGGATGAGTGGATTGTGGTGGACTCCGGCAGTACGGATAAAACGCTGTCTATTTGCCAAAGCTTTGGAATAAGCCCTATTTATCATCGTTTCGAGACTCACGGACGGCAAATGAACTTTGCGATTTCTCAAGCTCATCATGACTGGGTGTTGTGCCTGGACAGCGACGAAATCCTTGATGCCGAAACCATAGCGTCCATTTTAAAATTCAAAGCGCAGGAAAACCCACCGCCACAGCAAGCCTTTAGAATCAAAAGGAATTGGTTTGTTCTCGGACAGCCAGTCAGAACGATTTATCCCATCTCCTCACCGGACTACCCCGTTCGGCTGTTCAATAGAACGCAGGTCAGGTTCAATGATGCTCCGGTAGATGATGCCGCTGAAGGCTATATTCACACGTCGGTCATTCCCGGCAATGTTAAGCACGATACCTTTTACTCTCTCCATGAAATATTCAACAAGCTCAATAGCTATACGACAAGGGTAGTGAAATACAGAAATATTAGGCCCTCGTTATTTCGTGGCGTCGTTAGCGCGATCGGCGCATTTTTCAAATGGTACGTACTGAGCGGCGCATGGAAGGAAGGCAAAGTCGGCGCCGTCACTGGGTTTTATGCCGTGGCCTACAGTTTCCTGAAGTATTTTAAATCCTGGTATGGCAAAGATTGATAATGTTAAGGACAGAAACAGGGGCACATCCCCGCCGCTACTGATCCTGGCGTTGGTTTATCGATTTATGCGGCGGAGTTAACACCCTACAGCAGCCTTTAGAAAACAAGAACTTTCCAGTTAATAGTTGGCCGGCTTTACAAATTGGCCTGAGCCGTTATCATCCTTTATTTGGTGTCCTATGCGCCGTTAGCTATCGCTGGCTGCCGTTCGATAACATGCCCCTCAGGGGGCCATCGAGTGCAAGGAGTGCGAGCGCCCGCCTGAACAGGCTAAGACGCAGCAAGCAAAGGAAGAGACACACTATGTTTTCCAGTTTGAAACTGCTGTATATCGCCGATGATATTATTTCACCTGATGATTGAAGATCAGAAAGACGAGGATGTCGCCACTATCAGGGGGAGAATATGAGCAAGTTGATAATGGCAATGGCGTTACTGTTTACTGTTCTCATGATGCAAGGATGCAAAAAAAACATGGAATATGAACCACAGGATTTTTTTGAAGGCCAGCAACTGGACATCGCACAGCTGATTTATGATGGCGATGAAGTGAAACTGAAAGAGAAACTTCCCTCTGTCAGCAAGGAAGAACTGAATCGACCGGTTAAGGCAGACATGACCCTGCTGTTTTGGTCGGTGCTAAACTCAATCTATGATAAAAACACGCCAGAAAGGCTGAAAATAATAACCGACTTGGTAAAAACTGGCGCAGACCCGCTGCAACCCAGACCAGAAGGAGGTAGCAGCCCAGCGGAATTCGTCATGAAAGCCGACAAGGGGATTTGGGTCAAAGCCATGCTCGACGGCGGTTTACCGCCAAACGCAAAAGATAAGGTATTCAATGAGCCCATTGTATTCCAGACAATCAAAGCCAAGAACACGGAAACGTTAAAGGTGATGCTGGATTATGGCGCGGATATAAATATCAGAGACTCCTTACAACAAACCTTATTAATGGATGCTTTTTTTAGCTCAGCCTTTGAGCACATGACCCTACTGCTCAATCGGGGTGCGAATCCTAACCCGGTAAATATAAACAATCTTTCGCTGTTAACAGCAGTGAATCGGCAAATAAAAGATAGCCAAGATGGCTCAGAATACAATGAACAGTGTAAGAAAATACTCGAGCTCATGCTTTTGAAAGGGGCAAAGGAAGCGCAGTAATTTCATCAACGCTGATCTGACAGCTGCCGGTTATTTATACCGGGGCTGTCAGATTGCATCTGTTTTCCGATACACACGCTATAGACCACACAATAAAACTGATTGAAGAGACGCGGGTGTCACCATTCTCAGGGGGAGAATATGAGCAAATTGATAATGGCAATAGCGCTACTGTTTACTGTCCTCATGGTGCAAGGATGCAACAAAAGCATGGAATATGAGCCACAGGATTTTTTTGAAGGCCGGCAGCTGGACATCGCACAGCTGATTTATGATGGCGATGAAGTGAAACTGAAAGAGAAGCTTCCCTCTATAAGCAAGGAAGAACTGAATCGACCGGTTAAGGCAGACATGACCCTGCTGTTTTGGTCGGTGCTAAACGCAATCTATGATAAAAATACGCCGAAAAGACTGAGGATTATTACTGACTTGGTTAAAGCAGGTGCAGACCCGCTGCAGCCCAGACCGGAAGGGGGAAGCAGCCCGGCGGAATTTGTCATGAAAGCCGACAAGGGAATTTGGATCAAGGCCATGCTCGACGGCGGTTTGCCGCCAAACGCAAAAGATAAGGTATTCAATCAACCCATTATATTCGAAGCTTTAGAAGCAAAAAAACCTGAAACGTTAAAGGTGATGCTGGATTATGGCGCAGACATAAATACAAGAGACTCATTGGGAAACACCTTATTGATAAGCTCACTGGATTCTCATTCGTTTGATCATACGATTTTTTTGTTAGAGAGAGGTGCAGATAGCAAAATAAAAGGGAAATTTGGTTGGACTATGGGCAATCAGCTTCAGCGCTTTATAGATAGAGGTGTAGGCGATGCCGAGGATAAAGAGAAAATTGACAAGATAAAAGAGTTGTTAATTAAAAATGGTGGTGACTGGCCTCCACTACCTATAGAGAATTGATACTCCCCTCCCCTACGGCATGAATAGGTCGACGTCGAAAACATGTAATATGCCGCTCAGGGGCGAAATGGCAACCGCCCCTGCTCGCTCTGCCGATAGTTGCCGACGTTAACGCAACTCCTTCGCTATCGCGCTAAACATCAGCGATGCTTCCAGCGGTTGCGCGCTGAAAGAAGGCTCCGCCTGCGGCCAGGTGGACCACTGGACGATCACCAGATTCTCCGCCTGATTCACCATGATCATCTGGCCGAAGATCCCCAGCGCCCACAGGGAATGCTTGAGGGACGCCTGCGGAGCGGGTTCTACGTTAGTCGCATTCATTGGCACTTCGTTGTTCCACCACTGGTAGCCGTAGATGCCGTCAGGATGCGCCACCGATACCGAGCCCGTCGCCCGCGTCCAGTTGGACGACTGGGCTACCCAATCTTCCGGCAAGATCTGTTTGCCGTTCGGCAACGTCCCGTTATGCAGAATGAACTCACCGAAGCGCCCCCAGTCTTCCAGCGTGGCGTTGAACCCGTGCGCGCCCACGTCGTGCTGGCCTTTGGCGTAGGCATGCCACACGCCGTCGCTCGCCATGCCGTACGGCTGCCAGATGCTTTGCTCCAGATAGGCCGCCAGCGGCATGCCGGTGGCGCGCTCCAGCACATCGCCCAGCAACCAGGCACCGCCGGAGGAGTAAGACCAGTTCTGCCCGGCCGGATGCGCACGCTGCAGGCCGGCCACCAGCTTGCGCACGCAGGCATAGGTGCCGGGTTTGGCTTCACACTCGGTCAGCTGCGCGAAGTCCGACTTCGGGTTGGTGTAATCCTCATTCCACGCCACGCCGGAGGTGTGGGTTATCAGCTGCCTGAGGGTCACGCCGTCCCACGCGGTGCCTTTCAGATCGGGTTCGTATTGCGTGATGAGATCGTCGAGCGAGCGGATCTTGCCCTGTTTAATCGCCACGCCCACCAGCGTGGCGACCACGGATTTGCCCACCGAGCGCGACGTCCACAGCGTGGCGTCAGCATTGCCCTGCCCCAGATATTTCCAGGCGATTTTGCCGTCTTTCAATACCAGCATGCCGCTGACGTTCTGGCGCTGAAGATAATCCTGCAGGCTGTAGGTTTTGCCATTCACCTGATAGCTGGCATTCGTTAGCTGTTTAGCGGCAGCCGGCAGCGGCGCGGCATTGCCGTGATGAAACACATCCCCGGCATAGTTGCGGTAGTCATTACGAAAACCGATCACCCGGTCGCTCTGGCTCCAGGTGAGCATCTTGTGCGTGTCCGGCAATTGCGCATCGAAAGGCGCCGGACAGGCTCTGAGTTCGGTGCCCGCACAGGCGGCCAGCGCGGCGGGCGCCAACAGGCCGCTGCAGAGACTGATGACAACGCCCGCCAGCAGGCTGCGGTTAAACACTTTGCTTTTCATATTTCTTCTCGCTTAGCTCAGGAAGGCGTTCAGCTTAAAAAAACGCGGCCTATAATAAAAAACGCCTGATGGGGGAAAATCCCCCGAAAAATCGACGGGAGAACCGCGTGCCGAGCCTGATTTATTCCTTTGCCCAACTGGAAGCCTTCACCGCCGTAGCCGAGCACGGCAGCCTGGCGAAAGCCGCGCTCAAGCTGGGCAAAGACCGCACGACGCTGCGCGATTTGATTGATTTTCTGGAGGATGGCTTGGGCTATGCGCTGTTCCTGCGCGAGGGGCGCAGCCTGCACCTGACGCCGGAGGGCGAACAGCTGCAGCGCCAGGCGCACCTGCTGATGCGCCAGGTGAAAGCGTTTGAGGCGTTTGCCAAAGACGTGCCGAAGAGCGCGGCGCAGGAAATCTCGCTGGTCTACGATCCCTTTACGCCCCGCGCGTTGCTGCAGGCGCTGATTGCCGCCATGGCCCAGCGAAACACGCGCCTGAGCCTGATTAACGCCTCACGCGACGAAGCGGAAAGCCTGCTGGCAAGCGGCCAGGCCGATCTGGGCATCTGCCAGGCGCGCAACCGCAGCGTGGGCGACACCATGGAGTGGCGCGCCCTAGGGGCGATAGAGATGGATTTTTACGCCGCCAAAGCGCTTTTCCCCAGCGCGGAACAGCCGCTTTCGCTGCTGGAACTCTCGCTCACACCGCAGGTAATTATGCACCCGGATTCTGACGAACCGGTGGCGCGCCGCCTGCAAATTTCCGGGCACACAATATTTACCAACGAGCTGGAAATGCTGCGCGCCCTGCTCGAACAGGGCTGCGGCTGGGGATTCCTGCCGACGCATATGCATGCCGAACAGTGGAAAAACGTCAACACGCTGCGCACCGAAGTGGGCAGCCAGGGGATAAGCCAAACGATGGTGACTATCTGGAAGCCGGGCAATGACCGACGAGCGCTGATTGATGAGACGTTGGGGTTGTTGCCGGGATTGTGGCGGGGGGTTGGGGGTGAAAAGTTGCTGTTAGATTAGCGGTGTTGTTATCGGTAGTTGATCGTGGGGAGCATCGCCTGCGTTGTTGGTCCGTTCGCTCTTAAGCGGGGATTGATGCTTCCTCCAATGAGCCCCTCAGCGCCTTCGCTCCACCGCTGCTGGCGCTGGTTTGTTGCTTTGAATGGTGGCATTTGAGGGGCTTCTTTGAGCGAGGAGCGGAAGTTCGCAACTCTAACAACTACTTGACTAACATTGAGGTATCTTAACCAACGGAGATCAGGTAATAGTCACTTTAGTTGCTTCAATGGATAAGAATTAGTGGTACTGGAACCGTCGCTGTAGAGCTCGGTAATAATAATTTTTTTACCATCAATAGAATATTTGACCGTACTGTCTGCAGGATCATCCCGCCAGCGACCAGTACTGTCAGGATTGTCAGATGCCCACATAACTTGATCACCTATAAGTTTGCATTTGATTGCCCAACGGGTACCATCGCTCTGTCGGATATAATGTACATAGGCAATACCTGATTCGACTTTATCAAGCTGCATGATCTTATGGTCACGGCCAAACATCGCAGCAGAAGCAGCCCTGCAAACCTGACCTACCATGACTTCAGAAGCCTGTACCGGCGCAGTAAACACCAGCGGAACAAGAAGTAAGAGTTTCTTCATTCGGATCAATCCATTTTGTTTATTTTCAGGAATAACGCTGAATGTATATTTCGGCAACTTAAAGCATTTCTTGACAAGAATTTAGCGTTACTGTGACAGGACTGATTAATTTAGTCCCTAGCGTAATCCCAAACTCTACCTAACTGTCAGCTTTGTTCCTGCTATACATTCTCAGCGTGGTAAGCAAACAAAACATCGGGCATGAGGCCAGTTTTCTCTATGGTTTTCAGCACGGACTGAGTAGATAATTCAGCGATAACCTTCATTGCCTCATCACGGATCTCAACATATGCAGGGTTATCTCGGGGTACAAATGGCTCAAGGAGGTGACCAATCGCTTTACCGTTAACAGAGAGGCTGAATGTGCCAACGGCACGATCCACATTCCAGATATAAATGAGAGGACCTAGCTCAATACCCTCGCAATCATCTTCGTTACGGCCCCCCGGAAGATAGACGGGCATAGACAACTTTTCATCATTCAGCGTCAGCGCAATAAACTGTTTTGCCGTGATTGAGGAACCTTGCCCAGGCTCAGTTTCAGGTCTTTTCTTTCTAAAGAATCCGAACATGCCTTTTCCTTGTTAGTGGTGAGTCAGAAAGATAATTAGCAGTCCTATAGTGCTAAATCATCAGGTCAATGGAATGACCTGTTCCCGCTTGATTAATATATTATGATGTCAGTAATGTCCACTTCTGGCATAAAGCAATCATTGTTACCTAACTTCGACCATGAAACACACTTTGCCAAACTCTCCGCCAACAAAATATGGCCACATAAAATGATTTAATTCGTAACTAATAAATAAATGAAATTATTAATTTCGTTTCCATTTCGTTATTTTCCCTTTCCCACTCCAAAGTCCCAACCATTCCTCCAACCACTCCCCCCTAGCACCGCCCCCGCCCTTTCCCTACAATAAGGGATCTGTTGAGGCATAACGCAAGGAAAGACGGTGTCGAAAGCCAATCCCAATGCCACTATCGTGGATATCGCCCGCCGCGCCAGGGTGACCAATATCACCGTTTCCCGCGCCTTCAATAAGCCCGAGCTGGTCAAGCCGGAAACCCGCGAGCGCATTCACGCCATCGCCAAAGAGCTGAACTATGTGCCCAACGCGTTCGCGCAGGGGCTGAAAAGCAGCAGCAGCCAGATTATCGGCATCGTCACCAGCAGCATGTACAACCCGTTCTATTCCGGCCTGATCAAGACCGTGTCGCGCATTGCGCGCCAGCAGGGCTACCAGATCATGCTGTTCGACACCGACGGCAGCGAAGAGGCGGAAATGCGCGCCATTCAGGCGCTGTTCGGCTACAAGGCGCGCGGCATCCTGCTATCGGCGGTGCGTGACGACAAGCGCTACCGCCCCGCCTATCTCGAGCTGGCCGAGGTGTACGGCGTGCCGCTGATCCTGATCGACCGCGATCTCTACGATCAGCAGCTGAGCGGCGTGTTCCTCGATAACCGCGAGATCGGCGTGCTGGCCGGGCGTTATCTGGCGGAGCAGCCGGAGCAGAAGCTGCTGATTATCGGCGGCCCGGCGGATTCGGAAATTACGCTAACGCGCACCGCCGGCATCGTCGCAGCCTTGCAGGGCAGCGGGCGTGAGATTCATATCATCAACGGCGACTACGATTTCACCTCGCAAGAGAGCGAGGTGCGCGCCTATCTGGCGCAGCCGGAGAACCGCCCGGATTACATCATCGGCCTGAACGGCATCATCACGCTGGGTGCCATCGCCATCTGCCACGAGATGGGGCTTTATCAGCAGGTGAAGTTCTTCTCGATAGACGAGCCGCCGCGCGCCGGCGCTTACGGCCTGCACATTCCGGGGGTGTATCACGATACGCAGAAACTGGGGGAGATCGCCGCGGAGCTGCTGTTCAGCGCCATTAACAGCCCGCGCGGCGAGCTGCCAGTGCGCAGAGAGTTCTTCACCGGCTCGCTGTTGAATCGCTGACGGGTGTTATTGCCCGTAGTAGGCGTGTTTGCCGTGCTTGCGCAGGAAATGTTTGTCCAATAGCTCCGGCTGCATCGGGGCGATGGCCGGCGCCAGCTGGCGCGTCGCCATCGCCATGATCGCCACCTCCTCCAGCACCACCGCGTTGTGCACCGCATCCGCCGCGTCCTTGCCCCAGGCGAACGGGCCGTGGGAGTATACCAGCACCCCCGGCACCTGCTGCGGATCGCGCCCCGCCTGACTGAAGGTCTCGATGATTACCTTGCCGGTTTCCCCCTCGTAATCCCCGGCGATCTCCGCCTCGCTCATCGGCCGGGTGCAGGGAATGTCGCCGTAAAAGTAGTCGGCGTGGGTGGTGCCCAGCGCCGGGATCGGCTGCCCGGCCTGCGCCCAGATGGTGGCGTTGCGGCTGTGGGTGTGCACCACGCCGCCGATATCGGCGAAGGCGCGGTACAGCGCCAGGTGGGTGGCGGTGTCGGATGAGGGCTTGCGGTGCCCTTCGCGCACCTTACCCTCCAGATCCACCACCACCAAATCCTCCAGCGTCATCGCCTCGTAGGCGATGCCCGAAGGCTTGATCACCACCAGCCCGCTCTGGCGGTCGATCGCCGAGACGTTGCCCCAGGTAAAGGTCACCAGCCCGTATGCCGGCAGGCTGAGGTTGGCGGCCAGCACCTGCCGCTTGAGTTCGTTCAGCATGCGATGCCTCCCTCATTCATCTGTTGTTCGATCCAGGCCTTGGCCTGTGCGATGCGTTGCTTATCCCGCCCGTCTTCGCGCGCCCACATCTCCAGCAGATAGGGGCCGCGATAGCCGAGCGCGTTGAGCACGGAAAAGGCGTGGGCGAAATCCACGCAGCCTTCGCCGAACGGCACGTCGCGGAACTGCCCGGCGCTGCCCGGCCCCACCGCCACGGTGTCTTTGAGGTGTATGGCGGTGATGCTGCCGATGCCCAGCGCCAGCTCGGCGGCGACGTCGTTGCCCCAGGCGCTGAGGTTGCCGAGATCGGGATACACCGTGAACCACGGGCTGTTGACGTGGCGGGCGATGTCGCGCCATTTGCTGATGCTGTTGATGAACAGCGTATCCATCACCTCCACCGACAGCATCACCTGCGCCCTGGCGGCCTGCGCCGCCGCCCACTGCATGCCCTCGATAAAGCGCTCGCGGCTGTGGCGATCGGCCGGTTCGTAATAGACGTCGTAACCCGCCAGCTGGATGTTGCGAATGCCGAGATCCGTCGCCAGTTCCAGCGCCTTGCTCATCAGCACCTGCGCCCGTTCGCGGGTGGCAGCGTCGGCGCTGCCGAACGGATCGCGCCGGTGCGCCGACAGGCACAGGCTCGGCACCGTCACCCCGCTGTCGAGCCGCGCCTGGATAAACGCCAGCCGCTGGCGGCGATCCCAGTCCAGCCGCTGCTGGCGCGCCGGCTGTTCGTCTATAGACATCTCTACAAATTCAAAGCCCAGCTCGGCGGCGGTCGCCAGCCGCTGCGGCCAGTCCAGATCGGCGGGCAGCGCTTTTTCATACAGCCCCAGACAGGCAGCGTTAGTCGTTTGCATCAGTCACCTCACTCAAAGCCTGAGCGACCGCCAGATAGCGCGCCTGCTGGGCGCGCAGGCGCCGATGGGCGGCGGTCGCGGGATAATAACAGCGCAGTTTGGGCGGCGCGGCGGCGATCGCTTCGGCGAACCCGGCGTACTCCCCGGCGCCGACGGCGGCGCACAGGGCGGCGGCGCGGCAGCCGCTCTGGCGCGTTTCCACCACCTCAAGCGGCAGGTTGCCGGCGTCGGCGTACATCTGCATCCAGACCTCGGACTGCGTCGGCCCGCCGGTCATGCGCACCCGCTCGATGCGCGGGTTCAGTTGCACCATGCGCTCCTGATGGATCAGGTGCGAGAACACGATGCCCTGGTAGATCGCCTGCACCACGTCCGCCATCTCGTGGTGGGCGCTCAGGCCGATCAGCCCGCCCGGCGTGTTGCCGCCGAGGTTGGAGCCGTACAGATACGGCAGGAACAGCAGCCCGCTGGGCTGCTCGCGGCGCTCGGCCACCCAGGCGTTGAACTGGGCGTAGCGCTGCCGGTCGTCGGCGCAGAACTGGCGCAGGAACCAGGCCAGGTTGCCTGCCGAGGTCGGGCTGCCTTCGTGCACGAAATAGCGGCCGTCGATGCAGTAGCGCCCCCAGGCGTAGGGGTAATCGGCGGGAATGATGCGCTCGGTCACGCAGGTGGCGATCGACCAGGTGCCCGCCACCGCGCTGAGCGTGCGATCGTCGGCCACGCCGGAGCTGAGCGCCGCGCCCACCACGTCGAACAGGCCGCCGTACACCGCAGTGCCCGCTCGCAGGCCGCACTGCGCCGCCGCAGCGGCCGTCACCCGCCCGGCCAGCTGCGCCGAGCCGATCGTTGGCGCGGTCTTCTCCTGCGCCTCTTCGATGCCGAAGGCCGCCATCAGCGCCGGATCGTAAGCGCCGCTGCGCTGGTTAAACAGGTTGCTGCCGGAGATGTTGGTCACTTCGGCCGCCGCCTCGCCGGTGAGGCGAAAGCGCAGGTAGTCGTGCGCCATCAGGATGCGATCGACGGCGGCGTACTGCGCCGGTTGCCGCTGCTTCAGCCAGCGCAGCAGCAGCGCCGGGTGGCTGGGCCACAGCGGCTGCAGGCTGCGCGGGTAGCTCTGCGCATCCACGCCGGCGCAGCGCAGCTCAGCCACCGTGGCCGCCGCGCGGTTGTCCGAAGAGAGGATGCCGTTGCCGACCGGCTTGCCGTGGCGGTCGATGGCGTACAGCCCTTTGCCGTGCGCCGAAAAGCTGACGCCGCGCACCTGCCCGGCCTCCAGCCCCGCCGCGTGCAGCGTCTGGCGGATCGCCGCGCAAACGTCATCCCACAGCGCGTCCATATTGCGCTCGCTAAAGCCCGGCTGGGCGGCGATCGCCGCGCCGTCACGCTCGGCGATCGCCAGTTCTTCGCCGCTTGCCCGGTACAGCCCGGCCTTGATCACCGTGCCGCCGACGTCTATGCCAAGAAAGACTGACATCGCGCCTCCTATTTGCGCCGCACGGAGCTGAGGTAGATGGCGGCCAGGATAATGCCGCCCTTCACCACGTTCTGGATATACGGCGATACGTTCATCAGATTGAGGCCGTTGTTAAGCACCCCGAGCATCATCGCCCCCACCAGCGTGCCGACGATGGCGCCGCGCCCGCCGGAGATCGCCGCCCCGCCCAGCACTACGGCGGCGATGGCGTCCAGCTCGAAGCCTTCACCGGCGTTGGGCTGCCCGCTCATCAGGCGCGAGGTCAGCACCAGCCCGGCCAGCGCGGCGGTCAGGCCGCTGATCACGTACACCAGCATCTTGTAGCGCGGCACGCGGATGCCGCTCAGGCGCGCCGCCTCTTCGTTGCCGCCCATTGCATAGACGTAGCGGCCGAACGGCAGCTGGTTGAGCATCAGCCAGGCCAGCAGGTACACGCCGAGCATGATCAGGATCGGCACCTGGATGCCCAGCACCGTGCCGCGGCCGAAGAAGGAGAAGACGTCGGGCAGGCCGGAGATCGGGTAGCCGCCGGTATAGAGCAGCGCCAAGCCGCGGGCGATGCCCATCGACGCCAGGGTGACGATGATCGGCGGCATGCGCAGGTAGGCGATGCAGGCGCCGTTGGCCAGGCCGAACAGCGCGCCGAGCGCCAGCGCGGCCACCATCGCCAGCGGGATCGGCACCGCCGCCAGCATCAGCCCGGCGGCGACCGAACCGGCCAGCGCCATCACCGGCCCCACCGAGAGATCGATGCCGCCGGTCAGGATGGCGCAGGTCATGCCCACCGCGATGATGGCGTTGATCGACACCTGGCGCGCCACGTTGGTCAGGTTGTTGACGCTGAGGAAGCTGTCGTTCAGCAGGCTCATCAGCACGAACAGGACAGCGAAGCCGATAAACGGCAGAACCGCCGGGTGATGCAGCAGTTTTTCCCAGCGCTTGCCGAGGCTGGGGCCGGCGGCGCGGCGCGCCACGGCGGGTTGTTCAATTCCTATCATAAGGCACTCCCGGTCGCGTGAAGCATGATGTGGTTGGATTCGATGTCGTCGCCGGTCAGCTCGGCGACGATGTGGCCGCCGCGAAACACCAGCACGCGGTCGCACACGCCGATGATCTCCGGCAGTTCGGAGGAAATCATGATGATGGAGATGCCCTGCTGGGTCAGTTGCTGCATCAGCTGGTAGATCTCGGCCTTGGCGCCCACGTCGATGCCGCGCGTCGGCTCGTCGAAGATCAGGATGTTGCAGTCGTTGTTGAGCCAGCGGGCGATCACCACTTTCTGCTGGTTGCCGCCGCTCAGGGTGCTGACGGCGGTCTCGGCGTCCGGGGTTTTCACCCCCACGGCGCGGATCAGCCGCTGCACCACGTCGCGATCCTTGCGGGCGCTGACGAAGATCTTGCCGCGCCGGTGGTGCCGGTTGAGGGTGATGTTCTGCGCCACCGAAAACGGCAGCACCAGGCCCTCGGTTTTGCGGCTCTCCGGCAGCAGGCCGATGCCCTGCGCCAGCGCCTGCGCCGGGGAGCGCAGCGCCGCCGGTTGGCCGCCGAGGCTGACGCGTTTGCGGTGGCAGCGGCTGGCGCCGATCAGCGCCGAGACGGTCTCGGTGCGCCCGGAGCCCACCAGCCCGGCGAAGCCGAGGATCTCACCCTTGTGCAGCCGAAAACGGTCGGTCGCGCCGTGCTTCTCGCGCTGGATCTCCGCCTCCAGCAGCACCGTCGCGGTATCGACCGGATGCTGTTTCACCGGGAAGGCGTTCTCGATTTTGCGCCCGACCATCAGCCGCACCAGCTCTTCCACGTTGGTGTCGCCGGTGGCCAACGTTTCGATGTAGGCGCCGTCGCGCAGCACGGTGATGCGATCGCAGATGGTGAAGATCTCGTCCAAATGGTGCGAGATAAACACCATGCCAACGCCCAGCAGCCGCAGATCGTTCATCACGCTGAACAGGTGTTCGGCCTCGCCCGGCGTCAGCGTGGCGGTCGGTTCGTCCAGCACCAGCACCCGCGCCTCCAGCGACAGCGCCTTGGCGATCTCCACAAACTGCTGCTGCGCCACGCTCAGCTGCTCCACCGGGCAATCGAGATCGATAGCCACCGTCAGCCGCTTGAAGATCGCCTCGGCCTTGCGCCGCATCGCCCGCCGATCCAGCAGGCCCCAGCGGTTCCTGATCTCCCGGTTGAGGAAGATGTTGTCGATGGCGCTCATGTAGGGAATCAACGAGAATTCCTGAAAAATAATGCCGACCCCGGCCTCGATCGCCTGGCGATAGTTGTTAAAGCGGCGCTGCTCGCCGTCGATAAAAATGTCGCCCTCGTCCGGCTGATGGATGCCGCACATGATTTTCACCAGCGTCGATTTGCCGGCGCCGTTTTCGCCCAGCAGGGCGTGCACCTCGCCCCGTTGAATGGCCAGATCGATGCCGTCCAGCGCCTTCACGCCGGGAAAGCTCTTTTTTATTCGCTTCAGTTCCAGTAAAGGTGTCACCGCATTGCCCTCCGCGCCGAACGCCCCGCCGCAGCGGGGCGAACCTGGCCGCTGTTACCAGCTAAAGCCGGCCGCATTGCTGCGGTCGATCAGCTTCACTTTGACCGGCACGGTTTTCGGCACCGTGGCGCCCCAGTAGCGGGCCAGCGCAATGCCGAGCGCGATGCGCAGCTGGTCGCGCGGGAACTGCGCCGAGGTAGCGATGAACGGCGAATTCGGCTTGAGGATCTCTTTGATGGCTTCCGGCTGGCCGTCGACGCTCACCAGCTTGACCTTGGCGCCGTTGCTTTCGATCGCCGCCAGGGCACCGAGCGCGCCGACGTCGTTGACGCTGAAGATGCCCGCCAAATCCGGTGCCGACTGCAGCATGTTTTCGGTGACGGTCAGCGCGGTGTCGCGCTCCTGCTTGCCGTTTTGTTTGGTGACGATCTTGATGTCGGGGTATTTTTTCATCGCCGCTTCAAAGCCGCGCACGCGCTCCAGGATCGGCACCACCGGGATGCCGTCGAGGATCGCCACCTTGCCTTTGCCGCCCAGCGCTTTCGCCAGGTATTCGCCCGCCTGGAAGCCGGCGTCGTAGTTTTCCGAGCCGACGAACGAGTCCAGCGGCCCTTCGGCCTGCGCGTCGATCGCCACCACCACCGCGCCGGCCTTATGGGCGGAGATCACCGCCGACTGCACCCCCACCGAGTCGGTCGGGTTGATCAGCAGGATATCCACCTTCTTCTGCAGCATGTCTTCCACGTCGCCGATCTGCTTGGCGACGTCATGGCGGGCATCGGCCACATACACCTTGGCGCCGATATCCGCCGCCGCCTGATCCAGCGCCTGCTTCATGGTGACGAAGTAGTCGTTGTTCATTTCCTGGAACGACATACCGATAGTGATTTGCTTGGCCAGCGCCCCATGGCTGGCCGCCAACATTCCACCGGCGACGATAAAAGGCAGGGTCTTTTTGAATAATGAAAACATAGCCAATTCTCCTGTAGGGAAGCTTCTTGTTGTGGTTATCAGAGCAACAGCATGTCTTTACGTTTGGCCGACCGGCCGGCCCCCCCATTGCGGAGCGGGCCGGCGATCGTGACTGCAACAGCGGTACGGCGGGAGGGTCAGGGAACCAGGATCACCTTGATGGAGTCGGTCGAGTCCGCCAGGGCGAAGGCTTCGTCCCAGTCGTTCAATGAATAGCTGTGGGTCACCACGCCGCTTGAGGTCACCAGCCCGCGCTCGAACAGATCGATGGCGATCTCATAGCTGTAGGGCGCCAGGTGCGCGCCGCGAATGTCCAGCTCCTTGCGATCGCCGATGATCGACCAGTCGACGGTGGTTTCCTTGCCGAACACGCTGAACTCCACGAAGCGGCCCAGCTTGCGGATCATCTGCAGCCCCTGAGTAACGCCGATCGGCGCGCCGGTGGCCTCGATGTAGACGTCGCAGCCGTAGCCACCGGTCAGCGATTTGACGATCTGGTCGGCGTCTTCCTTCAGCGGGTTGATCACCACGTCGGCGCCAAATTCCTTCGCCAGCGCCAGCCGCTCGTCGATGGCGTCGATCACGATCAGTTTCTTCGGCGTCTTCAGGCGTGCCACCTGCACCATGCACAGCCCAAGCGGCCCGGCGCCGGCCAGCACCACCACGTCGTCCAGCTGAATGTCGCCGCGCGCCACGGTGTGGATGGCGCAGGCCATCGGTTCGATCAAGACCGCGTCTTCATGGCTCAGGCTTTCCGGGATCTTGTGCACGATGGCGTTCTCGGAAAAGCGCATGTATTCCGCCATGCCGCCCTCCGCCACGTCTTTCTGGAAGCCGTAAATGTTATGCGTCTCACACATCCAGTAACTGCCGGATTTGCAGTAACGGCACTCCCAGCACGGCACGATCTGCTCGGCGATCACCCGCTCACCGATCCGGTATTTGCCTTCCGCGCCCTCGCCCAGCGCGGCGATGCGGCCGTAGAACTCGTGCCCCGGCACCACCGGCGGTTTGACCCACGGGGTCTCCCCCCAAAACATCTGTGCGCCGTTCTTGCACTTGCAGTCGCCTGCGCAGATGCCGCAGCCTTCCACCTTGATCACCAGCTCGCGCGCCTTCGGCAGCGGCGTGGGCACCTGTTCGAAACGGTAGTCCTGCGGGCCGTGGCAAACGACCGCGCGCATTTTTTCCGGCAACTGGCTCATCTATTCCTCCAATACTCTCATTAAACTCTTGAAAATTATAAATGTTGACGTTGTCATTTTTATCAAACAAAAAACGAACTGAGTTATAAAATTATAAATTTCAACAAATTAACCATTACACATCCCGATAACTAAAAATGACAACGTGAACATAGAGCGACATATAACCAAAGCTGCAAAAATAATTATTTGAGCAAAATCACAGTTCGTTAACATTGCGGCTAAAAATGCTACAAATGCGGATCGCGATCCCATTTACGGGATCGGCGATCCGGGCAGATCCGCTAAATCAGCAGGCGCACGCGATCGTAGATCTGGCGATCCTCCGGCCGCGACGATCGCACCTGCTGGCGCAGGGTGCGCACCAGCGTGTCGATAAACGCATGGGCGGCGGCGCTCAGAATGCTGTTGCGCCGGGTGACGATATTCAGCTGCGCCGGTTGGCAGCTCTCGCGCAGCGCCAGCGGCTGCAGGCGAGAGGCGAATTGCGGCAGCGCGGCGATCGGCCGCGGGCACCAGGTGCACATCTCGGCGGATTCCACCAGCGCCTGCAGCATGCCGAACGAATGCGCCTGGATAATGCGCTGGCGCGGCAGGCGCGCGCCGTGGCGGTGGAACACCTCGTCGAGCAGCGCATCGAAACTTTCCTGGGTATAGCTCATCACCCAATCCTGCTCCAGCAGCTGATGCAGCGAGGTGCTGTGCGCCAGCGGGTGGCCGCGCCGCACCATGTACGCCGTTTCATACTCCAGCAGCGGCTCGCAGTGAAACTCCTGCGGCGCCGACGACGCCGGCAGCGGCGTGATGGCGAAATCCATCGTGCCCTCGCGCAGCTGCGACTGCGCGTTGGCCATCAGGCTTTCCGACAGTTCCAGCCGCACCGCCGGCACTTTGCCGCGAAACGCCATCACCGCCGGCGGCAGCACCGTCAGCATCAGCCAGGGAGTGATCGCCGCCTTGACCAGATCCGCCGCACTCCCGCGCAGCGCCGCCATTTCGCCCTGCGCCTGCTCCAACTGGTTCAGCACCAGCCGGGCGTGCGCCAGCAGGGTTTTGCCGTAGGGGGTAAAACCCAGCCCGGTCGGCGTGCGGATCAGCAGCGGCAGCGCCTGTTCTTGCTCCAGTTCGCGCAGTGCGCGGGTCACCGCCGCCTGCGACAGCCCCAGATGCCGCGCCGCCGCGCGAATGCTGCCGCTGTCGGCGCTGGCCACCAGCGCCTGCAGTTGGTGCAGTTTCATGTCCACCTCCTGACAATCATAAGTTGTCAGCATAACCGAACGGCGGCTACCCGGCAAAAATGGAGTTTGCTAGTCTCGATGCCTATCCCCTCTGCCCCGTTCCCCGCCCACTGGCCGGGACCCTTTTGCCGGAGACCGTGATGATGCATTCACTGCTACTGCCTGAGATCGCCGCCGTTCATGATGAGATGGTCGCGCTTCGCCGCCACCTTCACGCCCACCCGGAGCTGGGCTTCCAGGAGTTCGCCACTTCGGATCTGGTGGCACAGCGGCTGGAGGAATGGGGTTACCGCGTCACGCGCGGCGTAGGACAAACCGGCGTTGTCGCCACACTGCAGCGCGGGCCGGGAAAATCGCTCGGCATCCGCGCCGACATGGACGCCCTGCCGATTGCCGAAACCACCGAACTGCCTTATGCCAGCACCCATTCCGGGGTGATGCATGCCTGCGGCCACGACGGGCACACCGCCATGCTGCTGGCGGCGGCGCGCTATCTGGCGCGGCAGCCGAACTTTTGCGGCACGCTGCATCTGATCTTTCAGCCGGCGGAAGAAGGCGGCGGCGGCGCCAGAGTGATGATTGAAGACGGCCTGTTTGAGCGCTTCCCCTGCGACGCGGTGTTCGCCATGCACAACGTGCCCGGCTTACCCACCGGCCACCTGGGCTTCGCCTGCGGCCCCTTCATGTGCTCGGCCGATACGGTGCACATAACCCTGCACGGCCACGGCGGCCACGGCGCGGTGCCGCAGAGCACCGTCGATCCGGTGGTGGCCTGCGCAGCCATCGTTATGAGCCTGCAAACCATCGTGGCGCGCAATATCGATCCGCAGGAAACGGCGATCGTCACCGTGGGGGCGATGCAGGCCGGCCAGGCCGCCAACGTGATCCCGGCGACCGCCACCCTGACGCTCAGCGTGCGCGCGCTGACGGCGGCGGTGCGCGCGCGGCTGGAACAGCGCATCACCGAACTGGTCACGGCGCAGGCCGCCAGCTTCGGCGCCCGCGCGGAGATCGACTATCAACACGGCTACCCGGTGCTGGTGAACCACCCGGCAGAAACCGAACTGGCGCGCGCGGTAGCGCTGGAATGGGCCGGAGAGAGCCGAGTGATCCCCACGCTGCGGCCGTTCACCGCCAGCGAAGATTTCGCCTTTATGCTGGAGAAGTGCCCGGGCAGCTACATCTCGATCGGCAACGGCCCCGCCACGCCGGGCAATTCCCTGCACAACCCCGGTTATGACTTCAACGACGACAGTCTGTCGTTGGGCGCCACTTACTGGGTCAAATTGGTCGAGCGCTTTTTGGCTCGCCCCGCGGTTTAATCGCCAACACAGAGGAAATGACATGAAAATCATCAAAGGGCTGTTGTTGCTGCTGCCGCTGGCCGCGAGTTTTCCCGCGCTGAGCGGTGAATTCAGCGGCAAAGTGATCAAGCTGGGCATCGATCCCACCTTTCCGCCGCTGGAGTATAAAAATCAGCAGGGCAAGCTGACCGGCTTCGGCGTCGATATCGCCCAGGCGCTGTGTGACCAGATGCAGGCCAAATGCGTGTGGGTGGAAAGCAGCTGGGACGGCATGATCCCCGGCCTGCAGGCGAAGAAGTTCGACGCCATCGCCTCGTCGATGACCATCACGCCGCAGCGCCGGCAGCAGATCGCTTTCTCCAGCAAAGTCTCCAACGCCCCGGCGCGGCTGGTGGCGCATAAAGGCAGCAATCTGCAGCCTACCGCCGCCTCGCTGAAGGGTAAATCGGTCGGCGTGCAGCAAGGTTCCAGCCAGGAGACCTACGCCAACGCGCTGTGGCGGCCGGCCGGCGTCAACGTGGTGGCTTACCAAAGCCAGCAGGAGGTGAACGAAGATCTGGCCAACGGCCGCCTGGATGCGTCGCTGCTGGCCAGCGTCAGCGCCAGCGAATTCTTCAAAACGCCCGGCGGCAAAGACTTCGCCTTTATCGGCGCCGAATTGAGCGACAGCAAGTACTTCGGCGTCGGCGACGGCATCGGGGTGCGCAAAGAGGATACCGCGCTGCTTAACGCCTTCAACGCCGCGCTGCAGGCGATCCGCGCCAACGGCACTTACAAGAAAATCAACGACAAGTATTTCGATTTCGACATGTACGGTGCGGAGCAGTAACACGCGTTCCCCGGCGGTCACCTGCAGATCCTGCAGGATGGGGAGGCGCCTTCGGCCGCCGGGGAACGCCCCAACGGAAACGGCAATGTCGGCAAGAACGGAAAATCAGGCGGGATAAGGATGCGGGCCAGGCAGGACGCCCGGCCCGCTAAAGCGGGTTACTTCACTTCGCCCATCGCCTTCAGCTTTTTGGACAGCTCGCGGCGTTCTTTGGACAGATCGGCATTTTTGATGATGTAGTCATCAACGCGATCTTCGTAGTCGCTGCGCATGTTGGCGATGATGCCCTGAATGTCTTCAATGCTCATGCCGGGCTTGATGTACTCACTCAGGTTGTCGAGCAGCAGCACGCGCTTCTGGTTATCACGAATTTTCTTTTCGTTGTCGACGATCTCGCGTTGCAGTTTGTTTTTGCGGCGGAACATACGCACAAACTCCAGCACGTCCTGGAAACTCGGCTTATTTGCATTATCCATCTTTATACCCTTGCTTTAGTAATACACAGATTCATTTGCTTACGGCCACATGGCACCAAGATACAGGTTTGTGGCGGTCCGGCACAACAGTGATTGGCTTATCTTATCCACTTTGCCCCGGCGGCCAAAACCCAAAGCGCCGCCTTCATGATCTGACCCCTTATTCGCGCCCGGCGGCGGTGCAAACCTGGAGCAGATCCCCCAGCTCTTCCAACTGCTGCGCCAGCTCCATGCTGAGCCAGACATAGCCGTAAATCGGCGCTTCGCCGTGCTGGCCAAGGCTGACCTCTTGCATCAGCGTTTTCAGCTCGCCGGCGATCTCCGCCAACTGCCCCGCCGCCGCCTGCCGCTGCGCCTGCGGCCCTTCGCGCATCAGCACCGCCAACGACTCCAGCGAGCTCAGCGTCAGCAGCTGGGTGCTGCGCAGCGTGCGGGCGTTCAACATGATGAAGTGCGTTTCACGCGAGGCCCAGTAGGCGTCGGCCATCAGCTCCAGCGTGCATACCAGATTGCGGCTGAGGGTTTGCACCGCCTCGAACACCGCTTTGGGGATGCGGGTTTCCTTGCTGGCGGGCACGATCAGGCTGCGCAACTTCACCACCTGATTCAACAGATCCTTGAGCTGCGGCTCCAGCCGCGGCCGCTCAATGACGTTCGGCGAAAAATACGCGCCGTAGAGGCGGGCGGCGGTTTGCAGGCAGTCCGCCATCTGCATGCGCCACAGAATATAGGCGCGCTGCGGGTAGATGCTGGTGAACAGCAGCGCCAGCAGCGAGCCGAAGATCACGTCGCCGCTGCGCCACAGCGCGGTGTGCATGTCACCGGCGCCCGCGCCGCACACCACCGCCAGCGTGATCCCCACCAGCAGCGCCATATACGGCCGTTTGCCGAGCGTCAGGTAACCGCAGACGAACATCACCACGCCGCACCATGCCAGCATCAGCGGCAGCGAATAGAGTTCCAGATACAGGGCGATCAGGCCGGAAGCCGCGCCGAACACCGTGCCGGCAATGCGTTGCAGCGCCCGCTGCAGCACGTTGCCCCAAAACGAGATCGGCCCCATCACCACCACCAGGGTGATCAGCGGCCAGGTGCCTTCGGGCACCGCCAGCAGGCGGATCAGCAGAAAGGTCAGGATAAACGCCAGCCCGATGCGCACGCCGTGAACGATGCGATAGTGGCGATAGGTCAGCAGTTCAAGTGAAGAGATTTTTCGATCGAGGCGCACAGTGCCTCCGATAAACACCAGCCAGGCCGCTATTTTAGCGGAGGAAGCCCGGCGAGGAAAAGGCGAATGAGGCGTCCCCCATTCACCTTCAGGCTCAGGCGGCGTATTTGTCGACCAACGCGCGCAGAACGGCGGCGGTCTCCACATCCATCACGCCGTCATACTTCTGCGGACGGAAGTGCAGCTGGAACGCACGCACCAGCTGGCGATAGCCTTCTGCGGTGTTCGCCGCCGAGGTGTCGTAGCCGTATTGGGCGAACAGTTTCAGCAGCTCAGCCTGCGCCGGCAGGCCCTGGCTGCAGTATTCCTGCTGGCGCTGCTGCTTGGTCGCTTCGTCATACCAGGCGCCGACGCCGGCCTGATACAGCTGCTGCCACGGGAACTGCGGGCCCGGATCGCTCTTGCGGCCCGGCGCGATGTCGGAGTGCGCCACCACGTTCACCGGCGAGATGTCCGGATAGCGCTGCAGGATGTTCTGCGCCAGCTGGGTGACCGCCTCGATCTGCTGCGGATTGAACGGCGGGAAGGTGATGTTTCCACCGTCGCCGCTCGCCAGGTTGACGATCTCGATGCCGATCGAGGTGTCGTTGATATTGCTGCGGGTGCCCCACTGGCTGGTGCCGGCATGCCAGGCGCGCTCGTTCTCGTCCACCAGGTTGAAAATGCGCACGCCGCTGAAGCCGGCGGCCTGGTAGGTGGCATCGGTCGGATCCGGCACCAGATAGTGCGCGCTGACCGATTTTCCGGTCAACGACGTCACCGAGTCGGCGAAGTTTTGCGCCGTGTAGTGCAGCACCAGAAAACGCACGCGGTGGCCGAAGCTGGCGACCGATCGGTAGCTATTGTAATCAATCTTGTACATCGTAAAGTCCCTCTCTCGTTTGATTTCACTGAGCGGCCTCTCATCATGACAGGCCGCTCCGCACAGGTGAACCCTTGGCTCACCCTTTTTGTTTTAGCTAATTGCTAAATCATGCGCAAGCGTTTTTTAGCAAAACAGTTATTTACCTTTTTGCTAAAGAGTGCGATCATTGCACGATGGAAACTAAAGAAATCAGGCGCAACAATCTGCGCGAATTGATGGCCCGCTACGCCCGACAAGGTGTCAACCAGAATGAGTTCGCCACGCTGGTTGAGTCTTCCGCGCCGACGCTGAGCCAAATCATCGGGGAGAAATCCTCCCGCAATCTTGGCGACAATCTGGCCAGGCGGATCGAGGCCAGGCTGAATTTGCCCAAGGGCTGGTTCGACGTGTTTCATGAAAAGCAGCTGGTGCGCCCGTTTGACAACGTGGCGGCGGAGTCGGACTTCCAGCCCGCCCGTTTGAAACCGGTGGTATGGGAAGATACCGAACAAGACAAGGAAGAGTTTGTGGAGATCCCGCTGCTGGATATCGATTTTTCCGCCGGCGACGGCTGCTACGAAATCGTCGATCGCGAGGAGTTTTCGCTGATCTTCCGCCGTTACTATCTGCACAAGATGGGGGTGGCGGTCAACGCCGCGCGCATTATCCGCATCTCCGGCTCCAGCATGGAACCGCGTCTGCAGGACGGCGACGTGGTCGGCATCAACACCGACGACACGCGCATCCGCGAGGGCAAGACCTACGCCATCCGCCACGGCAATTTGCTGCGGGTGAAGGTGCTGATCGAACAGCCGGACGGCGGCGTCGTCATCCGCTCCCTCAACCGGGAAGAGTACCAGGACGAGCATCTCAGCTATCAGCAGCGCAAGGAGCAACTGGTGGTGCTCGGCCGCGTCTTCTGGTCGTCTTCGTCCTGGTAACGGACGATAACCTCGGGCGCCCGTTGCGCCCGGCGGTTATTTGAAGTCCACCACCATCTGCTGCTGGATAGACAGCCCGCGCGTCGACTGCACGCAGCCGGCGATGTAGTCGGTGAAACGCGGCGGTTTCGGCATGCCCAGCTTGAGGATCTTCTCGTTGCTGAAACGCACGTTGAGCATGGCGAACGATCCGTACAGGCGCATCGCCTTCAGCATCAGCCGCTCGTTGCACGGACCGAAAATGTCTTTCAGCTGGCGGCGCATTTTCACCAGCGCGTCATAGGTCACCTGCGCATACTCATCGCCCACCGGCGCTTTTTCCAGGGCCGCCGCCATGGCATTGTCAATTTCGGCAAAGCTGACGCTGCTCTCCTCACCGGCGGAGATGTGATAAACGTCGTTCTCCAGCGTTTCGCTGTTCATCAGCATCACCAGCGCATCCGCGCAGTAGTCCGCCGGGATCACGTCGATATTGTCCTGCAGCGAGCACATGAACTTGCGCAGCATCAGCGCCATGCCAAACACCCAGAAAATGCTGCTGGAAGGCTGGCAGCCCAGGCGGGTGTGCCCCACCACGATCGACGGACGAGCGATGGTCAACGGCATTTGCGGGCAGCGCTGGCGCATCAGCTGTTCGATGGTGGATTTGGAACGGGTATATTCCACCAGGTGTTCGGCGTCTTCCTCAAACTCGCCGCTCTCCGCCACCAGCGAACCCGGCTCCGGCGAACAGGACATGGCGGTGCCGACGTGCAGGAAACGTTTTAATCCCGGCACCTGCGCCATTCTTTCGGCAAAGGCCAGAGTGCCTTCTACGTTTACCTTCCAAATGAGCGGGTTATTACCAAATGAAGCAACGGCCGCGCAGTTAATAACGTGCGTAACATTGTTAATACGAGCGTCAGTTAAAAAGTCGGCCGGCTCGGAAAGGTCGCCCAATAATATATTTTCAATCGTAATTTTAGACAGCAGGTTCGCATCGATATTAAACTTTTCCATATTCTCGCGAATACGGGCCAGCCCTTGCTGCGCATCGTCTGCACGCACCAGTAAAAGATAATTAACAGACTGATTTTCAATCAATAATTTTTCGAGAACCGCACCACCAAGAAAGCCGGTAGCGCCGGTCAACAGTAGCGTTTTCATCATTGTCACCCACATTGGCATTGAATGTGGTTGATTGTATCCGCGGATATTTAAACAAATATTAAATAGAATTACGGCGCCCTTAAACACTTTTCTTAATATTATCTTAAGGAATCTTTTGAAACATCCATCATGGGTTTAGTAACAAAAGAACCGCGTAGATTCTATGATTAATCTCCGCCGTTTAAATACTATTGATGTAGTGCCTGATTTAATTTAACGGTCAATGTTATTTCTCTTCTCGTCCGTGGAGGACTTATGACCTATAACCAAAAAATCTGGTTGGGGGTTTTGCTGCTGTGCACCCTGTTTTGGGGGGCAGTGATAAGCGGCGCCTGTTCGCTGTATAATCGAACAGATCGCCTCAATGCGCACCAGGCGCAGAGCGAGTTCGCCGCCCGCCACAGTCTGCCCCCCTGCCCGCAGCAAAGCGTTCAGGCCTCCGCCGCCCCCCGGAATGGGTAGGGACAAGACCGGCTAACGATCCTATTATACCCTAAGATTAACAGGGAGATAACGATGGCTCGAAAGCTGGATAGCTTACCGCAGGCGCAACGCGAGAAAATAGAAACCGATTTGCTGGCCATCAGCGTGATCTACAACGAGCGCTACGGCATCGCCTCGACCCAGACGGAAACGGAACAACAGATCCCCGATCACCTGCTCCCCTACTTTCATCAGCGGCTGGATTACTATCGCCGTGCGTAATTGCGCGCATTTCGCTAACCGCCGCTTGGCATCGCTCCCCACGCCGTTACAATAGAGGCATATTGTATCCGCCACTGAAGAGACGCGATTTTGAGCAGCAAGGCAACGGCCACATTTTATATTCACGATTACGAGACCTTCGGCAAGAGCCCGTCGCTGGACCGCCCGGCGCAGTTCGCCGGCGTGCGCACCGATATGGATTTCAACATTATCGAAGAGCCGCTGGTCATCTACTGCGCCCCGGCCGACGATTACCTGCCGGAACCCGAGGCGGTGATGATCACCGGCATCACGCCACAGGTGGCGCGCGCCAAAGGCGTTAACGAGGCCGAGTTCACCCGCCAAATCCATCAGGCCTTCAGCGTGGCCGGCACCTGCATTCTCGGTTACAACAACATCCGCTTCGATGACGAAGTGAGCCGCAATATCTTCTATCGCAACTTCTACGATCCCTACGCCTACAGCTGGCAAAACGGCAACTCGCGTTGGGATTTGCTGGATGTGATGCGCGCCTGCTACGCCCTGCGCCCGGACGGCATCGTCTGGCCGGAAAACGAAGACGGTTTCCCCAGCTTCCGCCTCGAACACCTCACGCGCGCCAACGGCGTCGAACACACGCAGGCTCACGATGCGATGTCGGACGTTTACGCCACTATCGCCATGGCCAAGCTGGTCAAGCAAGCGCAGCCGCGGCTGTTCGATTTCCTGCTGCAGCACCGCAACAAGCACAAGCTGAACGCCCTGATCGACGTCGCCGACATGACGCCGCTGGTGCACGTCTCCGGCATGTTCGGCGCGGCGCGCGGCAACACCAGCTGGGTGTCGCCGTTGGCCTGGCACCCGGACAACAAGAACGCGGTGATCATGTGCGATCTGGCCGGCGACATGACGCCGCTGCTGACGCTGAGCGCTGAGCAGCTGCGTGAAAGGCTGTACACCCGCCGCGACGATCTGGCGCCGGATCAGGCGCCGGTGCCGATCAAGCTGGTGCACATCAACAAATGCCCGGTGCTGGCGCCGGCCAAAACCCTGCTGCCGGAGAACGCCGAGCGGCTGGGCATCGATCGTCAGGCGTGCCTGCAAAATCTGCAGCTGCTGAAACAGCACCCGGAAGTGCGCGAGAAAGTGGTGGCGCTGTTCGCCGAAGCCGAGCCGTTCAAAGGTTCCGAGGACGTCGACGCCCGCTTGTACGACGGTTTCTTCAGCGACGCCGACAAGGCGGCGATGAGGATTATCCAGCAGACCAAGCCGCAGAACCTGCCGGCGCTGGATCTGGCCTTCAGCGACGGCCGCATGAAAGAGCTGCTGTTCCGCTTCCGCGCGCGCAACTATCCGAATACGCTGGACGACGCCGAGCAGCGCCGCTGGCTGCAACACCGCCAGGAAACGTTGAGCGCGGAGCGCGTGCAGAGTTACCTGCTGCAGCTCGAATCGCTGTATAACCTGCACGAAGGCGACAAAGAGAAAACCGCCCTGCTGAAAGCGCTGTTCGATTACGGCAAAGAGTTGGTGGGATAAAACCCGCAGCAAGCAGAAAAGGAAAAGGCCGCGAAAGCGGCCTTTTTTGTGGCTGAGGAGACGGCTCGCGCTTAGGCGGCGTCTTCACTCGCTTGCGGCACCGGCAGACGGAAGCTGCGGGTAACGAAGGCCAGGTAGATCAGACCGATGGCCGCCCAAACCAGGCCCAGCGTCATCGAGCTGGCTTCCAGGTTGATCCACAGCGCGCCGACGGTCAGTGCGCCCATCACCGGCAGGATCAGGTAGTTGAACGTGTCCTTCACGGTGCGGTTCATCTTGTCGCGAATATAGAACTGCGAGATCACCGACAGGTTGACGAAGGTGAAGGCCACCAGCGCACCGAAGTTGATCAGCGCGGTCGCGGTCACCAGGTCAAACGACACCGCGGACAGCGCGATGGCGCCAACCAGCAGCACGTTCAGCGCCGGGGTACGCCACTTCGGATGCACATAGCCGAAGAAGCGAGTCGGGAACACGCCGTCGCGGCCCATCACGTACATCAGACGCGAAACGCCCGCGTGCGCCGCCATGCCTGACGCCAATACCGTCACGCAGGAGAACACCAGGATCACCGACTGGAAGAACTTGCCCGCCACGTACAGCATGATTTCAGGCTGCGACGCGTCAGGATCCTTGAAGCGCGAGATGTCCGGGAAGTACAGCTGCACGAAGTAAGACACCACGATAAAGATGATGCCGCCGATCAGCGCCGTCAGGAAGATGGCTTTCGGGATCACTTTCTCTGCGTCTTTGGTTTCTTCGGACAGCGAGCTGATGCCGTCGAAGCCCAGGAACGAGAAGCACAGGATGGTCGCGCCGGTAATCATCGGCACCACGTGAGCGTTATCGGACCAGAACGGGCGGCTGCTGACCAGCGTACCGGCGCCTTCGCCGTGGTAAACGCCGTTGATCACCAGACCCAGGAACACGATCATGATCGCCACCTGCACCACCACGATGATGGAGTTCAGGTTGGCCACCAGCTTGATGCCGCGCAGGTTGAAAATCGTCATCAACCCGACCAGCACCGCCACGAAGATCCAGGACGGGACGCCCGGGAAGATCGCTTCCAGGTAAATCTTGGCCAGCAAAATGTTGATCATCGGCATGAACAGGTAGTCCAGCAGCGATGACCAGCCCACCATAAAGCCGACGTGCGGGCTGATGGCTTTCTGGGCGTAAGTGTAGGCGGAACCGGCGGAAGGGAACTTCTTCACCAGCTTGCCGTAGCTCAGGGCGGTAAACAGGATCGCCAGCAGAGCGAAGGCGTACGCGGTCGCGACGTGACCATCGGTCAGGCCGGATACGATGCCGAAGGTATCGAAGATGGTCATTGGCTGCAGATAAGCCAGACCCATCATCACTACCGGAACTAATGTCAGGGTTTTACGCAGCTGAGTGCGCTGAGCCGGAGCGGCGTTAAGGGTGTTATCGGACATTGTTCAGCCCCCCCTTACCTTGAGCCTTGCGGATGGCGGACACGCCAAGACTTAAGGTTGCGGGGAAACTTCGCAACGAGCGACTTAATTCTAAAAGAAGGGGATTGTAAGCTGGATAACGGGTCGAGGTAACCTCGGCTGCTCCATAGTCGCTGCGGCCACAGCGGAAACCGGCGGGCACCGGCGCTAAAGTGAAAAATTGCCCCATCTTTCTAATCCTCATGAGTCACGACCATAAAGTTTTGTTTGATCGTGCACGAAACTATTTATCTATCCGGATCGGTGTCCGGCCTCGCTTGGTGTATGAAACGCTACGTTGGTAAAACTTAATGCAAAAAAAATAACCGACGCTTTCAAAACGTCGGCTATCTGCATTTGAGATATTTTGCACCAGAATGCCTCCGGATGACAAGATCCGGAAGCCCTCAAATACAAATTCTTTTTGTCGATCGAACGGAAAACCAGCCCGGCAGGCGAATTAATCCGCTACCGGCAGGCCGGTCGCCCGCACATACTTCTTACTTTATACGCCCATTCAGGCATTTTTCAACATCCAGTCGATCTCGGTTTCCGTCACCCGCCGTTCAAACTGCAGCAATTCGTCCGTCTTGCAGGCGTGATAAACCTGGGTGAAACGCTCGCCCAGATAGTGGGTCAACGCGTGCTGATGTTCAAACTCGTACAGCGCATCGCTCTGGCGGATCGGCAGCGGCAGCCCCTCCTGCTCCAGCCCGTTGCCGGTCACCGGCTCAGGCAACGGCAGCGCGTTGTCCAACCCGTACAACATGCCGGCCAGGATCGCCGCCATCACCAGATAGGGGTTGGCGTCGGCGCCGGCCACGCGGTACTCCACCCGATGATTCTCCGGTTCGCCGCAGGGAATGCGCAGCGCCACGGTGCGATTGTTGTGGCCCCAGGCGGCCTGGATCGGCACATACATCCCCGGTTGGAAACGCCGATAGGCATTGACGTTCGGCGCCAGCAGCGCCATCGACGCCGGCATCAGGGTGATCATCCCGGCCAGCGCCTGTTTCAGCAACGGTGAATCCTCGCCTTCGCCGTCGGCAAACAGGTTGTTGCCCGCCCCGTCCTGCATGCTGACATGCACATGCATGCCGCTGCCGGCGTAATCCTCATAGGGTTTGGCCATAAAGGTGGCGTGCATACCGTGGTTCTCGGCCACCAGCCGCACCAACCGTTTCAGCGCCAGCGCGTGGTCGCAGGCCAGCAAGATGTCGTCGGAATGGCGCAGGTTGACCTCGAACTGCCCCGGCGACGCCTCCGCCACCGCGCCGTCCGCCGGCAGCCCCTGCAGCTTCGCCAACGCGTCGATATCGTTCAGCACCTCGGCGAAATGGTTCAGGTTATCGACGGAGTACACCTGGCTTTGGGTATTGCGCTCCTGAGTGCCGGGCGCACACGGCGGCTGCAAATCGCCTTCTGCGTCGCGCTGCCTGTCGATGAGATAGAACTCCAGCTCTACCGCTGCCACCGGGAACAAGCCGCGCTGTCGCAGCGCCTGCCACACGCGGTTCAGCACATTACGGGGTTCAACGTCAAAGGGAGTGCCATCTTCATCCAGCATGGTCAGCAACACCTGGCCGATATGCTCCGGATCGGCGGCCGACGGCGTCAGCGAACCGGGCACCGGCAGGCAAATGCGATCCGGCTCGCCGAGCTCCTGCCCAAGACCGGTCTCCTCCACCACGTTACCGAGGATGTCCATGGCGAACACCGACGCGGGGAAGTAGCTGCCTTTTTCCAGTTTTTTCAACCCTGAGACGGGTATACGTTTGCCGCGGAAGGAACCATTGAGATCGGTAAGAAGGATATCGACATACTGCGTGGCGGGATGGCGTTCCAAATAATGAGCAACCTCATTTTGGAACGCGCTACTTCGCCTCTCTTCATGATGCTGTGCAAAATGTTCAACTGCTGCGCTATTGGTTTGCATACGTCACCCGCCATTATGCTCTTAAGGCGCGTTAGCGCCCGTCCGCCGTTCGATTCAACACATGATTGGATTTCTCGCCAGGTCGCGCCGCTGCCGGGCGCTCAAAATAACATCCACAATATGAAACATAGTATTAACAGAATGGGTTTGCAAATGTTACAATCCTGTTTGATTATTCACCACCGGCTGCTAAATTGATAAAATATTGACCGAAAAGGCCTTGCTGCCATTTTTACGTCAACTATTTCGTCCAACGCACCGAGAGTGAACATGGGCAATATATTTTCCAAACCTGCCCTAACTATCGATATCATGCAGCATCGTTATCGCCCAGACAGGCGCCCGATAACGATATTCATGTCTGCCTGTCGCCCCTACCAGAAGGAAGTACCGCTATGAGCGAAGCCAGCTTGGCACCGGGCAAACGCCTGTCACAGATCCGTCAGCAATTGGGTTTGTCGCAGCGCCGGGTCGCCGAACTGTCCGGGTTAACCCACAGTGCGATCAGCACCATCGAACAGGACAAGGTCAGCCCGGCCATCAGCACGCTGCAAAAGCTGCTGAAGGTGTATGGCCTGTCGCTGTCTGAATTCTTTGCCGAACCGGAGGCCGTCGACGAGCCGCGCGTGGTGATCGACGCCGAGGATCTGATTGAGATCGGCAGCCAGGGGGTGTCGATGAAGCTGGTGCACAACGGCAGCCCGACGCGCAACCTGGCGATGATGCTGGAAACCTACCAGCCCGGCACCACCACCGGCGAAAAGATCAAGCATCAGGGCGAAGAGATCGGCACCCTGCTGGAAGGCGAGATCGTGCTGACCATCAACGGCCAGAGCTATTGCCTGAGCGCCGGTCAGAGTTACGCCATCAACACCGGCATTCCGCACAGCTTCAGCAATACCTCGGCTCGCGTTTGCCGCATCGTCAGCGCACACACCCCTACCACCTTCTGACCGCTTCTCGCACCGGCGCAGCCTGACGCGGGTTGCGCCCCTGCCCACCCACGATTTTTTCATCGCCGTTATGCCATTTTGTTGGTTGCCAACGGCGCAATCTATGTTACAACAGAGCAAAACAGCCATCTAAACATCTAAACGGCCTTAACACCCTATGTCAACCGCAACGCCTTCACGCCTCGAGATGCGCAATATCTCGATCGCCTTCGCCGGCTTCAACGCGCTGCAGGACGTGGACTTCACGCTGCAGGGCGGATCAATCCATGCGCTGGTCGGCGCCAACGGCGCGGGCAAGTCGACGCTGATGGCGATCCTCTCCGGCGCCCACGATCATTATCGCGGCGAGATCCTGATCGACGGCCAGCCGGTGGCGATCCACTCCCCGTTGCAGGCGCGCCGTCACGGTATTCACGTGGTGCAGCAAGAGGTCGACGTCGCGCTGATCCCCACGCTGTCGGTAGCGGAAAACATCATGCTGGACTGGCTGAACGAGCCGGGCCACTGGCTGAACTGGGCGGAGCTGCACCGCCGCGCCGTGCAGCTGCTGCAGCAATGGGCGCTGCCGCTCAACCCGCGCAGACGCCTGGCGGACTGCACGCTGGCGGAAAAACAGCAGGTGCTGCTGGCGCGCGCGCTGTCGCACCGCTGCCGTTTTCTGGTGCTCGACGAGCCGACCGCGCCGCTCGATCGCGCCGAGAGCGAGCGCCTGTTTAACGTGGTGCGCCGCCTGCAATCCGAAGGCATCGGCATCGTGTTTATTTCCCACCGCATCCACGAACTGAGCGACATTTGCGATCGGCTGACGGTGCTGCGCGACGGCCGGCGCGTCAGCGAAGACGCCATGCGCGGGCTGAGCGGCGAACAGATCGTCGAGAAGATGCTCGGCCATCGGCTGGACGACATTTTCCCGCCGCCGCGCCCGCCACACCCTGAGCGAACGCTGCTGCAGGTGCAGGGCTTGCACGATCGCCATAAGCTGCGCGACGTTTCGCTGCGGCTGCATGAGGGCGAGATCCTCGGCATCGCCGGGCTGGCCGGGGCGGGCAAAACCGAACTGTGCAAGGCATTGTTCGGCGCCAGCGCCGTGCAGCTCGAGCGCGGCGAACTGCGCGGGCAGCCCTGGGTGCCACGCGCGCCGCACCTGTCGGTCGAACAAGGATTGGCGCTGGTGCCGGAAGAACGCCGCAAAGAAGGCATTTTCATCGACGAGGCGATCCCGATGAACCTGAGCGTCAGCGCCGACGACAGCTTCTCGCGCTGGAGCCTGTTCAGCCGGCGGCAAGAGCTGCGCTGGGCGCGCGAGATCATGCAGCGTCTGAATATTCGCGCCTCCGGCCCGCAACAGCGGCTGGCGCGCCTGTCCGGCGGCAATCAGCAAAAAGTGGCGATCGGCAAGTGGCTGCGCGGCGACGCCGAGGTGCTGATCTTCGATGAGCCGACCAAGGGCGTGGACATCAAGGCCAAACAGGAGCTGTTCAGCCTGATCGACGGCCTGGCCCGCGCCGGCAAAGGCGTGATTTACGCCTCCGGCGAGTTCGCCGAGCTGATTGGCCTGTGCGATCGCATCTGCGTGCTGTGGGACGGCCGCATCGTGGCGGAATTGAACGCCGCCGACATCGACGAAGAAACCTTATTGCTCTATTCCACCGGAGGAACCCCTGCGTGAGTAAAGAATTTGCCTTGCGGCCTGCGCTGCCCTGGCGCCAACAGCTGTTTGATTTCCTCTACAAGTGGGGCATGCTGCTGACCGTGGCGGCGCTGATCGCCCTGTTTGGCCTGGCGTCGGACAACTTTCTCGATGCCAACAACATCATCAATATCCTGCGTTCGATCGCCATCGTGACGGTGATCGCCATCGGCGTCTCCATCTCGCTGTCGGTCGGCGGTTTCGATCTGTCGGTCGGTTCGACCGCCTCGTTGGCCAACGCGCTGGTGATTTCGCTGTTCGTCTGGCACGGGTTCGGCACCGCCGGCGCCATCGTAGTGACGCTGTTGCTGTGCACGCTGGTCGGCCTGTTCAACGCCCTGCTGATCGTGGTGTTCAGAATTCCCGATATGCTGGCGACACTGGCCAGCCTGTTCGTGATCCAGGGCGTGGCGATGACCTACAGCTACGGCAGCTCCATCACCCAAAACATGGTGCTGCCGAACGGCGACATGGCGGAAGGCCCGATCCCGGAAGTGTTTGCCGCTCTCGGTCAGGTGCCGGTGATCGTGCTGATCATGCTGGCGGTCACCGTGGCGGTGCAGCTGTTCCTGTCGTTGACCAAGCACGGCCGCCGCATGTACGCCATCGGCGGCAACCCCGAGGCGGCGCGTCTGTCGGGCATCCGCACCGTGCGTTACAGGGTTGCCGCTTACGTCATTTCTTCTTGGCTGGCGGCGCTTGGCGGCATCTTGCTGGCGTCACGTATCGGCTCTTCGCAGGTCAATGCCGGCGGCGGCTATCTGATGGACGCGGTGGCGGCGGCCTATATCGGCTTCTCGCTGGCCGGCGCCGGCAAACCCAATGCGCTCGGCACCCTGATCGGCGCGGTGATCCTCGGCGTGCTGCAAAACGGCCTGGTGATGCTGTCGGTGCCCTACTACGCCATGGACATTATCAAAGGCCTGGTGTTGGCGCTGGCGCTGGCCATCACCTATATCCAGAAACGCTGATCCTCTCCGGCGCACGTCTGCTGCGCCGCTTTTCCCTTTAATTCATCCGGTTACTCTTTCCCGCCAGAATAACAAGCATACAAATGATATGAATTATCATTAGCGTTTACATTCAGTAAAAAATCCTTACAATGGCCTCACGCAACGCTGACGAAGCGACGGATTTCTCAGCGAACGATGAATTATTTCATTAGAAATTCAATTGGTTAATTACTTTCACTTCAATCCAGGAAAGGTTTACCTCATGGAAACGCCACGTTACAGCAAGCTCGCCGCTCTGGTGATCGCCTCACTCAGCGCCACCGCCGCACTGGCCGCGCCGCAGGACGGCACCCAGGACACCATGGTCGTCACCGCCTCCGGCTTCCAGCAAAAAATTCAGGACTCCGCCGCCTCCATCTCGGTGATCCCGCGCCAGCAGATCGAAGATAAGGCCTATCGTGACGTGACCGACGCGCTGAAAGACGTGCCGGGCGTAGTGGTCACCGGCGGCGCCAGCAGCAGCGACATCAGCATTCGCGGCATGTCTTCCAAGTACACGCTGATCCTGGTGGACGGCAAGCGCGTCGACACCCGCGGCACCCGGCCGAACAGCGATAACGCCGGCATCGAACAGGGCTGGCTGCCGCCGATGGAAGCCATCGAACGTATCGAAGTGGTGCGCGGGCCGATGTCTTCGCTGTACGGTTCCGACGCCATGGGCGGCGTGATCAACGTCATCACCCGCAAAACCTCGCGCACCGAGTGGAAAGGCTCGCTGCACGGCGACGCCACCCTTCAGGAAAACCGCGATTCCGGCGATCTGTTCCAGACCAACGCCTACGCCTCCGGCCCGCTGGTTGAAGGCCTGCTCGGCCTGCGGGTCAACGGCCTGCTGTCGCGCCGCGCCGAAGATAAAATCACCAACGGTTACAACGAGCAGCGCATGCGCAGCGGCACCGCGGTGTTCACCCTGACCCCGGACGAGAAAAACGAATTCGACTTCGAAATCGGTCGTTCGCTGCAGGATCGCAACAGCACGCCGGGCAAATCGGTGGTAGCGGAACGCTGCAGCAAAGGCAAATGCACGCCGACATCGCGCAGCGAAAGCCTGTATACACGCACCAACTACGCGCTGACCCACAACGGCTATTACGACTTCGGCAACTCCACCAGCTACGTTCAGCGGGAAGAGACCAACAACCCGGGCCGCAAAATGAAGATGTACAACACCATCTTCAACACCCAGAACCAGTTCGAGCTGGGTTCACACATGCTGAACCTCGGCGGTCAGTATCGCTATGAAAAACTGAGCGACAGCGGCAACCAGCTTGAATCGGCACAAGGTCTCAGCAAGCTGACGCGCTGGAGCTGGGCGCTGTTCGCCGAAGATGAGTGGGCATTGACCAACGACTTCAGTCTGACGACCGGCATCCGCATGGATCAGGACGAAAACTTCGGCAGCCACTGGACGCCGCGCATGTACGGGGTCTGGCACCTGACCGAACAGTGGACGCTGAAAGGCGGCGTCTCCGCCGGCTACAAATCGCCGGATCTGCGCCAATCCTCCGCCAACTGGGGCCAGGTCACCGGCGGCGGCGTGCGTAAAGGCATCATCGTCGGCAACCCGGATCTGCAGCCGGAGAAGAGCCTGAGCGAAGAGATCGGCCTGATGTGGGATAGCCTGAAAGGCGTCAACGCCGGGGTCACCGTCTTCAACACCGACTTCAAGAACAAGATCACCGAAGTGCGCCGCTGCGAAGACACGCCGGACTGTAAGATCGGCAATGACGTCTACGACTTTATCAGCGATCGCGTCAACGTCGACAAAGCCAATATGCGCGGCGTAGAAGCCACCTTCGGCTGGCAGATCAACAAAGACTGGAAGTGGAACGCCAACTACACCTACACCTCTTCCGAGCAGAAGAGCGGCGAGTTCCAGGGCAAGGCGCTCAACCAGATGCCGAAGCACATGGTTAACACCGTGCTGGATTGGCGCGCCACGCAGGACCTCAGCCTGTGGTCGCGCGTTAATTTCCGCAGCAAAACGTCTGAGTATCTGAGCCGCACCTCGATGGCCAAGAGCACGCCGTCCTACACCTTCGTCGATGCGGGCCTGAGCTACCAGGCGGCGAAAAACCTGCAGCTGACCGGCGGGGTCTACAACATCCTCGACAAGACCGTGGATTACGATCACTACAACACCACGCTGGACGGCCGCCGTTACACCGTCGGCATGACCTACAACTTCTGATGCCCCTGGGCGCGCGCCGCGCGCCCTTTTCATTCCATCACCGTGAGGAAGCTCCATGAAATTACGCCGCTCCCCCCTGATGATCGCCCTGCTGGCCGCGATGGCGCTGGCGGGTTGCCACAGCAAAACCGATACGCAGGTAGCCGCTACCCCGGCTACCGTCAACGTCCAGCACCTGAACGGCAGCACCGAGGTGAAGAAGCACCCGCAGCGCATCGTGGTGCTGGATTACGCCTCGCTGGAAACGCTGCAGCTGCTGGACGTCGAGCCGCTGGCGCTGCCCGGCAACCGCAAGAACTTGCCGGATAGCCTGAAGCGCTATCAGGATGACAAATACCTCAATGCCGGCACCCTGTTCCAACCGGATATGGCCGTGCTGCGCGCCGCCAAACCGGATCTTATCCTGATCGCCGGCCGGGCGTCCAAAGCCTATGACGAGCTGAACACGCTGGCGCCGACGTTGAACATGTCCGTCGATCAGCAGGATCAGTTGGGCAGCCTGAAACAGCGCACGCTGCAGCTGGGCGAGCTGTTCGATAAGCAGCAACAGGCGCAGGCGGCGATCGACAAGCTGGATGCGCAGATCGCGGCGGTCAAACCGCAGGCCGCCCAGGCCGGACGCGGGCTGGTGGTGCTGTTTTCCGGCGGCAAGATCAGCGCTTACGCCCCCAAGAGCCGTTTCAGCTTCGTCTATGACGCCCTCGGATTCGCGTCCGCACTGCAGTCCGATGAAAAAGACGTGCGCGGCAACAAGCTGACGCCTGAGCAGGTGGCCAAACTGAATCCGGACTGGCTGTTCGTCATCGACAGAGACGCCGCGACCGGACGGCCGAACGCGGTGGCGCCGCAGAAGATCCTCACCGGCACCGCGCTGAAGAAAACCACGGCGGTGAAGAAAGGCCAGGTAGTTTACCTGCCGGCGGCCGAGGTCTATCTGTCCGGCGGCATCGTCACCGCCCAGCACGTCGTCGAACGCGTGAGCGAGGCGCTAACCCACGCTGCGCGATAAAAAAAGCCCGGCGATGCCGGGCTTTTTCCTGGATTAAATCGTCGGCTGGTTTACCAGGCCGTCTATCAGCACCTGCGGCGTGCCCTGCGAACAACGCTCGATGCGCCCGCGCACGCCGTAGACCCGCGCCAGGCTCTGCGGCGTTATCACCTGATCCGGCGCGCCGTCGGCGATCAGATCGCCATCCTGCAGCATCAGCACGTGGTCGCCGTGACGCAGCGCGATGTTGATGTCATGCACCACCACCACCGTCACGATATTGCGCTTGCGGGTTTCGCGACGCACCAAATCCATCACGTGGAACTGATAGTTAAGATCGAGCGCGCTCAGCGGCTCATCCAGCAGCAGCAGCGACGGCTGACGGATCAGCGACTGCGCCAACCCCACCAACTGTTTCTGGCCGCCGGAGAGCTGATCGAGATAACTCAGCGCCAGGTGGGCGATGCCCAGCTGTTCCAGCAAAGCCATGACTTCCGCTTCGCTGCCGGCGTTGCTGCGTCCGCCCGAGGCGCGCTGCGCCACGATGATCGACTCCAGCACGTGCAGATGCACCCCGGCGGGCAGCGACTGCGGCAGGTACACCACTTTCTCCGCCCGACGGGCGAACGGCATCTGCATCAGATCGCCGTCGTCCAGCCACAGCTTGCCCTGCGCCGGGTTCAGCCCGGCCAGCGAGCGCAGCAGCGTCGATTTGCCGCTGCCGTTCGGCCCCAGCAACACGGTGATTTGCCCGCGCGGCAGCATCGGCACCGAGAGATTGTCGATCACCTGGCGTTTCGGGTAACCCGCCGAGAAGTTTTCTATCCGTAACCCCTGGCTCATACGTTCCCCCGATGGCGCAGAATAATGCTCAGGAAGAACGGCACCCCGACCAGCGAGGTGACGATGCCCACCGGAATGATCACGCCGGGCACCAGATTTTTCGACGCCACCGAGGCCATCGACAGCACCAGCGCGCCAATCAGCGCGCTGGCCGGCAGGTAGAAACGGTGATCTTCGCCGAAGATCATGCGGGCGATGTGCGGCGCCACCAGGCCGATAAAGCCGATCGGCCCGACGAAAGCCACCGCCAGCGCCGAGAGCATGCTGATGCGCAGCAGCGTGGTCAGCCGCAGGCGACGCACGTCGATGCCGAAGCTCACCGCCCGGTCTTCACCCAGACGCAGCGCGGTCAGTTTCCACGAGCTCATCATCGACAGCGGCAGCAGCACGGCGAACACCCCGAACAGAATGCCCAGCTTGTCCCACGAGGCGCGCGCCAGGCTGCCCATGGTCCAGAACACCAGCCCCTGCAGCGTATCCTCGCTGGCGATGAATTGCATCATCGAGACCAGCGCGTTGAAGGTAAACACCAGCGCGATGCCGAACAGCACTACGCCGGAGGTGGCGACCCGCGTCCAGCGCGTGATGCCGTCGAGCATCAGCGCGGCGAACAGCGCGAAGATAAAAGCGTTGGCGGAGATGAACCACTGATCGGGAATGCCCGGAATGCCGATGCCGAGCACGATCGCCAGCGCGGCGCCAAAGGCCGCGGCGGAAGACACGCCGAGAGTAAAGGGACTGGCCAGCGGGTTATTCAGGATGGTCTGCATTTCCGCCCCGGCCAGGCCGAGCGCAAAGCCCACCACCACCGCCATCAGCGCATAGGGCAAGCGGATGTCCCAGACGATCACCCGCGTGCCGGCATCGGCCGCGGCGGGATCAAGCAGCGTTTGCCACAAAGACGACAGCGACAGGCCGGATGGCCCCATGGTGAAATCCAGCAGCAGCGAGCCCAGGATCGCCAGTGCCAACACGCCCATCATCAACAGGCGATGGCGAAGAATATGCTGATAACGCCCCATCACGCCGGCGTTGGGTTGCCCCTTGGCGTCAGTCATGGGATCGGTGGATACGCTCATTCGTTAAGATACCTGTTACAACCATCATGACAGCGGCGCGAAGGCGTCCGCCGTAAACCGGAAAGCGCGCGGCGACAGCCTGCGCGCAGCCGCCCACAATAAAGCAAACGATAATACTTATCAATCATATCAATGGGTGAAAACAGCGTTGTCGAAATGTAATAATTTGTTTTTTATCGCCATTTTTCAAACCACCACGCTTTCCCCCGCCAACGGCCAGTAGGTTAATTATTCTGAAAATTATTCCTGATCCGACCAGACTCTGACAAATAGCGGCAAAACCACATAGAATCCAAAACCACAGCACCGCGCGTGCAAAAAACTTTCAGGCCGCCGCAAGAGCGGCCTTATTGACGAGGCTGTAATGAGAAGTCCATCTCCGGCGGTAACGCCCAAACGCCCGGCGCTGCTGAACTGGCTGTTGCACAGCCCGCTGCACGCCGATGACGAACCGTTTCAACGCCAGCTGCGTCTCACGCTGACGCCCTCTCCTCTCACCCCCTGGCTGAATGCCGTGGGGCCGGCCGCGCTGTTGGTGGGGTACGCCTGGCTGAACCAACCGCTGGTCGGTATCGGCCTGTTGCTGCTGTTGCTGCTGTTGACCGCCGGGCGCGCCAGGTTGGCGCAAAGGCGCCAACCCGCCTGGCCGAACGCCATGCTGGTGACGGTGTTGTTGTGGGCGCTGCTGGTTGGCGCCGGCGCCGCGCTGGCGATGCTGTCGGGCCGCTTCGTGCTGATCCTGTTCGCCGGCCTGACCATCACCGCCCTGGCCTGCTGGTTGATGCAGCGCCATGCCGCCGCGCCGCGCTTCGCGCTGCTTGAGGTGATCGCGCTGACGCTGCCCTACCTGCTGGCGGCGCCGCTGTCGCGCGTGCAAAATCTGTTTGTCATGGCGGATCTCGCGCCGCTGTGGCTGGTGCTGGCCCATGGCATGATCGCGCGCTACCACCGCCAGTTGGTGCAGCACGTCACGCTGGCCTGGGAGAAGCAGCAGGCATCGCACCGCGATCGCCTGACCGGCTTTCTCAACCGCGCAGGCGGCGAGGTGGTGATGCGCAGCATCTGCCGCCCCGCAACGGCGCAGCCGATCTCCCACCTGTTCATTCTTGAGTTCGGTCCGCTGGCGGCGCTCTACCAAAGCCACGGCGTCCAGATCGGCGACGACGTACTGCGCACCGTCGGCGAGCGTCTCAAGACGCTGATCCGCCCGAGCGACTACGTCTGCCGCTATACCGGCGGCCTGTTTTTGATTCTGGTGCACGATCTGCCCTACGGCGCGGAAAGCGAGTTCCTGGCGCGCATCGTGCCACCGCTGGAGGCGCCTTACGATTTTGGCGCATTCGGCGAGGTGAACATGCAGCTCAACGCCGGCATTGTGGCGCTGACGCAGCATTATGCGACGGTGGAAGATTTGATGAGTTCGGCGCAGCAGGCGCTGGCGGAAGCCAAAGGCGGGAAAAAGTAAAGCCAAACGCGGCGGGAACCCCCGCCGCGTATCACTCACCGAAAATTACTTCACGTCCATCTTCGGAAATTCCATTTCGCTGTACTTCACGACACGGGTGCCTTGCGACAGCTTGTAACCGAACCAGATCAGCAGGAACAGCGGAATGCCGATGTAGGTCGCGGTCACGCCGTACCAGTCAATCTTGTCTTGCAGGAAGGCCTGGTAGTTCTGCCCCAGGGTAATGATCAGACACAACACGAAGGCGAAGATCGGCCCCAGCGGGAAGAACCCGGAACGGTACGGCAAGTCGTTGAGATCGTGTCCCTGCAGCATGTAACCGCGACGGAAACGGTAGTGGCTGATGGCGATGCCCAACCAGGCGATGAAGCCGGTCATGCCCGAGGTATTCAGCAGCCACAGGTAAACCGACTGGTTGCCGAACATCGAGGTCAGGAAGCACAACCCGGCCACCACGCAGGTCGCGTACAGCGCGTTGCGCGGCACGCCGCCTTTCGACAGCTTGGCGAAGATGCGCGGCGCTTTGCCTTCCGATGCCAGGGTGTACAACATGCGGGTCGATGCGTACATGCCCGAGTTACCGGCGGACAACACCGCCGTCAGGATCACCGCGTTCATCACCGCCGCCGCCGACAGCAGGCCGGCATGCTGGAACACCAGGGTGAACGGGCTGACGCTGATGTCTTTCACGTCATTGCGCAGCAGGCTCGGATCGGTATACGGAATGATCAGGCTGATGATCAGGATGGCGAAGATATAGAACAGCAGGATACGCCAGAACACCTGACGCACCGCGCGCGGAATATTTTTACCCGGGTTTTCCGATTCGCCGGCCGCGATGCCGATAAGTTCAGTGCCCTGGAACGAGAAGCCGACGATCATGGCCACGCCGATCATCGCCGAGAAGCCGCCGGCGAACGGCGCATCTCCAATGGTCCAGTTCTGCCAGCCGGCATGCTCGCCGCCTTTCAGAATGCCGACAATCATCAGCACGCCGACGGCGATGAAAATAATCACGGTGCTGACCTTGATCAGCGCGAACCAGTATTCCGCCTCGCCGAACCCTTTCACCGAAATGTAGTTCAGCAGGAACATCAGGCCGAGGAACAGCGCGCTCCAGATCCAGCCGGGCGTGTCCGGGAACCAGTAGCTCATCACCAATTGCGAAGCCACCAGGTCAACGGCGATGGTCACCGCCCAGTTGTACCAGTAGTTCCATCCCAGTGCGAAGCCGAAGCCTTCTTCCACGTATTTGGCGCCGTAGGTGGAGAATGAACCGGAGACCGGCATAAAGGCCGCCAGTTCGCCCAGACTGGTCATCAGGAAGTACACCATCAAACCGATCAGAGCGTAAGACAGCAGCGCCCCGCCGGGGCCTGCCTGAGAAACCGTGGCGCCCGAGGCGACGAACAGGCCGGTGCCGATGGAGCCGCCGATGGCGATCATGGTCAAATGCCGGGCTTTCAGCTCGCGGCGCAATCCGGGAGCTTGCTGCCCCGATGTTTTTATATCCTGCTGAGCCATTCGTTCCCTATCTATCTGCTCTTCGAAAAATGAGGGCGGATTGTAACAAATACCCGCCGGTGAACTAGCAACATTGCACCGATATAAGATAGCTTCATAATTCAGAGGCAATTATTAGCCGCGCCCCTTATGGCCTTACTTACTCTCATTAATGTGAGCGCGCGCAGGTTTTTATGCTTTCTTTGGCCTGCGCGGCGATAGAAGACGTGACGCGCTGTCGATTACAGCACGCAATAGCTGAGAAAACGTTGCAACGCGTTGGAGACGTGCTTTTGCCGATGGCGGATCAGGTACAGGGTGCGGCGCAGCGGCGGCAACGGCACCGGCAGTTCCACCAACGCGCCGCTGGCCAGCTGCTCAGCCACCACCCGCCGGGACAGGCAGCTGATGCCGATACCGTGCCGCACCGCATGCTTGATCGCCTCCGAGTTGCCGAGCTCCATCACCAGCTGAAAGTGCGGCAGGTGCGCCAACAGCAGATGATCCAGCACCTCGCGAGTGCCCGAACCGCGCTCACGCAGGATCCAAGGCGCATTCGCCAGCGCCTCCAGCGTCGGCGGTTGACGGGTCAGCGGGTTATCCGGCGCAGCGAACACCACCAGCTCGTCCTCCAGCCACGGCTGCGTCACCAGCTCCGGCATATGGCAAGGCCCTTCGATCAGCCCCAGATCGACGCGAAAATCCGCCACCGCCACGATCACATCCTGGCTGTTGCCGACGTTCAGCTCCAGCGGCGTGGCCGGAAAGTCCCGGCGGTAACGGGCGATCATCTCCGGCAGCATATAGTTGCCGATGGTGCTGCTGGCGGCGATGCGCAGCGCCCCGCCATCATGGCGAAACAGCTGCTCGATCTCCCCCGCCTGCTCCAGCAGCGCCAGCGCCTTGGGGTACAGCAAGCGGCCGTGTTCGTTGATCACCAGCCGTTTGCCGACGCGATCGAACAGCTGCACGCCCAACTGCCCCTCCAGATCCGCCAGCGCCGCGCTGACCGCCGACTGCGACAGCGCCAGCACCACCGAGGCCTGAGTGGTCGAACCGCTTTTCAGCACTTCGGTGAAAACTTCCAGTTGACGCAACGTGATATGCATAGCCGTCCCGGTATTGAAAGAAGGTTCTGCCAGAGAACCCCAACATGGTGATGTGGGCAGCCCGGCCAGGCTACCCTGTTTGCGGCCAGATCGGCGCGCTATTTGCCCAAGGCGACCAGCTGCGCCGCCGCGGCCAGCACCGGCTCTTGCGGCGTGCCGGCTTCGTCCCGCAGTATCAATTGCAGCATCGCCACGAGATGCTCGCGGTCGATCGTCTTGTTTTCTTCAATCAACCGCCGCACCGCGCGGCCCACTTCCTGATCTACCTGCTCTCTGCGTTGATCGTCGGTATCCATCGCCTGCTCCTGTTAGTTGGAAAGTTGACGGCGGCTCGCCGCTCCTCCACACCCTAGCCGCAATGCGGCGTTATGCCAATGCCTGATCCCATACCACTTATTCAGATAGGTTATAAATATATAATCAATTTCTCTTTTATTCAGCCCAAACGTACTCTTAGCAGCAAGAAACAGACTGAAGGACTGACTTTTATGGCGACTGATACCACTCACACCTATCCCGAGCGACGCTTTCCGCTGTTTGGCCTGCCGCGGCTGGTGCCGGGGCTGGCGCTGACCGGCGCGCTCACCGCGCTGGCCGTCTGGGCCGGCGATATTCCCTGGGTGGCGGAGCTGGGGCTGGGGGCACTGACGCTGGCGATCCTGCTCGGTATTCTGGTGGGCAACACGCTGTACCCCCACTGGCAAACCGTTTGTCACAGCGGCGTACAGCTGGCCAAACAGCGTCTGCTGCGTCTGGGCATTATCCTTTACGGCTTCCGGCTGACCTTTCAGCAGATCGCCGACGTCGGCGCCAGCGGCATCATCATCGACGCGCTGACCCTGATCACCACCTTCCTGCTGGCCTGCTGGCTCGGCAAGAAAGTGTTCGGCATCGACAGCCAAACCGCGATACTGATCGGCGCCGGTAGCAGCATTTGCGGCGCGGCGGCGGTGATGGCCACCGAACCGGTGCTGAAGGCCGATTCCAGCAAAGTGGCGGTAGCGGTCTCGACCGTGGTGGTGTTCGGCACCCTGGCTATTTTCGTTTACCCCTGGCTGTATCAGTTGAATGAACACTTCCAGTGGCTGCCGTTCAGCCAGGAAACCTTCGGCATCTACGCCGGCTCCACCATTCACGAAGTGGCTCAGGTGGTCGCCGCCGGGCACGCCATCGGGCCGGACGCCGAAAACGCGGCGGTGATCGCCAAGATGATCCGCGTGATGATGCTGGCGCCGTTCCTGCTGCTGCTGTCGGGCTACATCAGCCGCGGCAGCGCAGGCAAGGCGGAAAAATCCGCCATCACCATTCCGTGGTTCGCCGTGCTGTTTATCGCCGTCGCCGGGCTGAACTCCTTCAACCTGCTGCCGGCCACGCTGGTGCGCCATCTGATCACCGCCGACACCTGGATGCTGGCAATGGCGATGGCGGCGCTGGGGTTGACCACCCACATCAGCGCCGTGCGCCAGGCCGGGGTGAAACCGATTCTGCTGGCCACGCTGCTGTTCGTCTGGCTGCTGGTCGGCGGCGGCGCGATAAACCAGCTGGTGCAACACCTGCTGTAATCGCCCTCGGGGGGGCGGGCCGCCGCTTTTCACCATTCAATCCGCCCGCCATCAATGCCATAATGTCACCGATAACACAGGAGAATGAAGATGAAGTTTGTCGGTGCACATGTCAGCGCGTCAGGCGGCGTGGATCAAGCGGTTATCCGCGCGCACGAATTGGAGGCGACCGCGTTCGCCCTGTTCACCAAAAATCAGCGTCAATGGAAGGCCGCGCCGCTGGCCGCCGACGTGATCGATAAGTTCAAGAGCGCCTGCGCCCAGTACGGTTACGGGCCGGGGCAGATCCTGCCGCACGACAGCTACCTGATCAACCTGGGGCACCCGGTGGCCGAGGCGTTGGAAAAATCGCGCGAGGCGTTTATCGACGAGCTGCAGCGCTGCGAGCAGCTGGGGCTGACGCTGCTGAACTTCCACCCCGGCAGCCACCTGCTGCAAATCGATGAAGACAAGTGCCTGGCGCGCATCGCCGAATCGATCAATATCGCGCTGGACAAAACCGCCGGCGTGACGGCCGTGATCGAAAACACCGCCGGCCAGGGCAGCAACCTGGGCTTCAAATTCGAACATCTGGCGGCGATCATCGACGGTGTGGAAGACAAAAGCCGCGTCGGCGTCTGCATCGACACCTGCCACGCTTTCGCCGCCGGTTACGATCTGCGTACCGAAGAGACCTGCGAACACACCTTCAAACAGCTCGGTGACATCGTCGGTTTCAACTACCTGCGCGGCATGCACCTGAACGACGCCAAGAGCGAGTTCAACAGCCGCGTCGACCGCCACCACAGCCTGGGGGAAGGCAACATCGGCAAAACGGTGTTCAGCTACATCATGCGCGATCCGCGTTTCGACAATATCCCGCTGATTCTGGAAACGGTAAACCCGGATATCTGGGCGGAAGAGATCGCCTGGCTGAAAGCGCAGCAGTAACGCGGCGCCCAAACGACAAAACCGGAGCCTGGGCTCCGGTTTTTTATGGCTGGCTCGCCGTTACGCCACGCTGGCCGCCGGTACTTCAGCACGTTTCAGCAGGGCATAAGCCACCCCGGCCAACAGCGTGCCGGCGGCGATCGCCACCAGGTACAGCAGCACCGGCGAAATCGCGCCCGGGATCAGCAGCACGAACAGCCCGCCGTGCGGCGCCATCAGCTTGGCGCCGAACGCCATCGACAGTGCGCCGGTCAGCGCCCCGCCGGCGATGCAGCACGGCAGCACGCGCATCGGGTCACGGGCGGCGAACGGAATCGCCCCTTCGGTGATGAAGCACAGCCCCAGCACCAACGCCGCCTTGCCGCCTTCCTGTTCGGATTTCGGGAACTTGCGGCGCGCCAGCAGCGTCGCCAGACCCATCGCCAGCGGCGGCACCATACCGGCGGCCATGATGGCTGCCATCGGCGCATACACCGAGGAGCTGAGCAGCGCCACGCCGAAGGCGTAGGCCGCTTTGTTCACCGGCCCCCCCATGTCGGTGCACATCATGCCACCGAGGATCGCCCCCAGCAGTACGGCGTTGGCGGTGCCCAGCGATTGCAGCCAATGGGTCAGGCCTTCCATGATTTTCGCTACCGGCGTGCCGACCACGTAAATCATGATGAGACCGGTGATCAGGCTGGCCACCAGCGGAATGATCAAGATAGGCTTCAGCGCTTCCATACTCTGCGGCAGATGCAGTTTGCTGCTGATCGCCTTGGCGACGTAACCCGCCAGGAAACCGGCGATGATGCCGCCGAGGAACCCGGCGCCGGTGCTCACCGCCAGCATGCCGCCGATCAGGCCCGGCGTCAGGCCCGGACGATCCGCGATGGAAAAGGCGATGAAACCGGCCAATACCGGCACCATCAGCGCGAAGGCGGAGCCGCCGCCGATCTGCATCAGCGCCGCCGCCAGGGTGCCTTTGACTTCAAACGCCTTGATGCCGAACACGAACGACAGCGCGATGCACAACCCGCCCGCCACCACCATCGGCAGCATGTAGGACACGCCGGTCAGCAGGTGACGATACGGGCCGTTGCCCTCTTTCTTTTTCGCCGCCGGCGCCGCGTTGCCGCGCTGCTGCGGCTGGAACACTTCCGCCTCGGCCTGCGCCTTGTCCAGTTCCTGGGCGGTTTTCTTCAGCGCCAGGCCCGTCGAGGTGCGGTACATCGGTTTGCCGGCAAACTTGTCCAGATCCACTTCGATGTCCGCCGCGACGATCACCAGATCCGCCGCCGCCACTTCTTCCGGGGTGATGGCGTTGCCGGCGCCTACGGAACCGCGCGTTTCCACCTTCACCCACCAGCCGCGCTTCTTCGCTTCGCTTTCAATGGCTTCGGCCGCCATAAAGGTGTGCGCCACGCCGGTCGGGCAAGCGGTGATCGCCACGATGCGTTTTTGCCCACCGGCTTTCACCGCAGCCGCCGCCTGCGGCGCCTGATAGGTTTCAGCTTCGGCCTGGGCGCGCGCCAGAAACGCGTCCGGTTCACGCACCGCCTGTTCTACCTCGCCCACATACACCAATTTGCCGTTCAGCCCGGCGTCAGCAGGGGCAGCCTGCCCCGCCACCGCCACCAGTTCGGCGTCCTGCAGCGACTCGACCAGCGTCAGGCCGGCTTTGGCCGCGGCGGCCACCAGCATGCGTTTCGCCAGGTGGCCACGGGCCTGCCCCAGCGAACTGTCTACCATCAGCAGCGTTTTCATTCTGCCTCCTGCTATTGATTGAAAGGTTTCAGATCGACGCGCGCCATCATCGCGGCCAACTGGGGACGATCGGTCACGCCGACGTTGCTCTGGCTGACCGCCAGCGCCGCTACCGCCGTGGCCAGACGCAGAGTGTGCTCGCTGGATTCGCGCATCAGCAGGCCGTAAATCAGGCCGCCGACCATCGAATCGCCGGCGCCCACGGTGCTGACCACCTCACAGGACGGCGGTTTGGCGATCCAGGCGCCGGACGCGTTAACCCACAGCGCGCCTTCCGCACCGAGGGAGATAACCACGTGGGCGATGCCCTGCTCGCGCAGCGCATGCGCGGCCTCAACCACGTCCGCCAGCGCCGGCAGCGGGCGGCCGGCCCAGATTTCCAGCTCGCGGCGGTTCGGTTTGACCAACCACGGCGAGGCCTTCAGCCCGGCGACCAGCGCTTCGCGGCTGCTGTCGAAAATGATGCACGGGCACTTGGCGCGCAGCTGGGTCATCCAGTCGGTAAATGCGTCAGGATCGACGCCGGCCGGCAGGCTGCCGCTCACCGCCACCATGTCGAACTGGCCCAGCCAGCTCAGCGAGTCGCTGACGAAGCGATCCCAGTCCTGCGGCGTCACTTCGAAACCGGAGAAGTTGAAGTCGGTGACTTCGCCGTCTTTTTCCGTCAGCTTGACGTTGATGCGGGTACGGCCTGGCACCACCTGAAAGCGGTTGGCGATCCCCAGATCGCTGAACAGCAGCTGGAAACCGTCCTGATTGTCTTTGCCCAGGAAGCCGCCGACGGTGACGTCGATGCCTAAATCCTTCAACACCTTGGCGACGTTGATGCCCTTACCGGCGGCGTGCAGGCCGGCGGTTTTTACCCGGTTGACTTCCCCGCGTTCGATCTGCGGGCAGAAACCCACCAGATCGTACGCCGGGTTCAGGGTGATCGTTGCTACTCTTCTGCTCATGCTGCGCCCTCGCCCAGTCCTTCATTAATCGCTTCGCCAATCGCCTTCAGCGCGGCTTCAGCATCTTCTCCATTGGCGGTAAAGCGCAGGTGATGCCCTTTCTTCACGCCCAGCGCCACCACCTTCATCAGGCTGCGCCCGTTGGCCGGCTTGCCGCTGCCGTCCAGGTTGGTGACGGTGATGTCACTGTTGAAACTTTTGATCACGTTGACCAGCGCCGTGCCCGGCCGCGCGTGCAGACCGTGCTCGTTGCGGATCACGAACTCGGCGCTCAGCACGCTGCTCTCCTCAGCCACTTCGCTGGTCAGCAGCGCCAGCACGCCGGCGGCATCCGCCTTCAGCAAGCGTTCAGCTTTATTGGCCAGCAGCAGATCGCTGAGGTAGTTGAGCACCGCCAGCGGCTGCGCGTCGGCGACCGACACCGTCAGCAGCAGCGCCACCGGCTCGCCGTCTTCCACGAAAGCCTGCGCCGGGCGGCTGACGGTGGCCGCGCTGGCCAGGTTGCCTTCGACGCTGTCGCTCAGCCAGATGCCCTGCCCCAGGTTCAGCGGCTTGCGGGTGATGACATCGCTGACGAACTGCGCGTTGACCGCGCCGGCCTTTTGCAGCCGGCCGGCGTTCAGCGCCTGCAGCGTCATCAGGCTGTCGGCGGCGACGTCGAGCGCAATCAGCGAGACGTCGAACTGGAATTCGGCGCTCTGCTGCTCGCCCATCAGCAGGCTGCGCAGCTCTTCCGCAGAGGTGGTTTGTGCCAGCCGCTCCGCCACGCTGTCATCGCTCAGGACGTGGGTGAGCTGGCGCAGCAGCGCCAAATGCTCGTCGGAGCGGGCGGCGATGCCGATCGCCACATAGGCGGTCTGGCCTTCGCCCCACGCAATGCCCTGCGGGAACTGGAACACCTGCACGCCGGTTTTCAACACCAGATCGCGGGTATCGGTGGTGCCGTGCGGAATGGCGATGCCGTTGCCCAGATAGGTGGACGTTTGCAGTTCGCGCTGCAGCATGCCGTCCACGTAACCGGCGCTGACGCAGCCGGCTTCGGTCAGGGCGGCGGCCACCAGGTGGATGGCCTCTTGCTTACCGTCGGCAACGGCGCCCAGATGAATGTCTTGCGGTGACAACTGGAACATGATTCTCCTCTCCTGCTGAATTGAATCGTTTCAGCTTCATTGAGAAAAAGGAGCGTTATCCGTTCGTCATAAGCGGCCGGACAACGCTGAAACGTTTCAAGGAGTGTGTGAGCAGCACAAGGCGAAAGCAAGCTTTCTCCCTTTCGCCATTGCAGATTTTTGAGCTTACGCACACTTTTTCCGGCGTATTGGCCAGCGCCGGGGCAAAATGACATACTGTGCTGAAAGCTTGCTGACGGAGAAAAGCATGAACGTAGTGACAGGCGTCGGGGTGATCATCGTCAACCCGCAAGGCGAGATTTTGTTGGGCAAACGCTGCGGTTCCCACGCGCCCTTTTGGTCGATCCCCGGCGGGCATCTGGATGCCGGTGAAACCTTCGAGCAGTGCGCCCAGCGCGAAATCGCCGAAGAGACCGGGTTGCTCATCGACCCGCCGCGCTTTGTTGGCGTCAGCAACAATCTGCAAACCTGGCGCGCCGAAGGCAAACACACGGTGTCAATCTGCCTGCAGGTGGATCACCCCGGCGGCAACGCCGAGCTGAGAGAGCCCGAGAAATGCGCCGAGTGGCGCTGGTGCGCGCCTGAAGCCCTGCCGGAACCCCATTTCGAAGCCAGCCGCACCGCCATCCGCCTGTGGCTGAGCGGCCTGGCCTATTTGCCCACGGCCTGACCCATCGCGAGCGCGTGCTGCGCTCGCTTCCCCTGCCGCAGCGCCCTATCGCTATATAAATTGGAATATAACGCTATTTTTTGCGATATACGCCATTTTTTTGACTACGGATAACCCTATGGGGTTAACCCTCTTCTATCATTACCCCTGCAATCGACGTGGCATTCTGACCTCCGGTCGGCGGCCTTTTGGCAAGATTTTATTTTAAATTCATAATTATAAGCGGGTTTACCATGAGCAAAAAACTGACTGGCTTTGAAAAAAAGCGTCGGTGGGGATGGCTATGGCTTTTGCTGCTGGGGATTATCCTCGGCGCAGCGCTGTTGGCCGGGACCGCCACCGTCTTCCATAAAACCAGCGATACCGCCTTCTGCGTTTCCTGCCACACCATGCAACAGCCGCTGGCCGAATATCAGGGCAGCGTCCACTTCCAGAACACCAAGGGCATCCGCGCCGAGTGCGCCGACTGCCACGTGCCGCACCAGCCGATCGACTACCTGTGGACCAAGATCCGCGCGGTAAAAGACATCTACGGCGAGATGGTCGGCACCATCGATACGCCGGAGAAATACGAAGCGCACAAGCTGGCGATGGCACAGTCGGTCTGGAAGACGCTGAAAGAGAACGACTCGGCCACCTGCCGCTCCTGCCACAGCTACGACGCCATGGACATCACCGCCCAGCGCCCTGAGGCGCGCCTGCAGCACCCGGTGGCGATCAAACAGGGCGAAACCTGCATCGATTGCCACAAGGGCGTGGCGCATATCCTGCCGGACATGAGCGGCGAAACCCAGGCCGGCGCCGCCGAGCTGGCGAAGGCCGCGGCGCTGACCGCACCGGACGCCACCACCCTTTACACCATCGCCACCGAACCGTTCTTCCTCGGCGCAGACGACAGTCATAACGCCGGCAACCTGATGCCGTCCACCGAAGTGCAGGTGGTCAAGCAGGATGGCGACAAGGTGCTGGCCACCGTGAGCGGCTGGCAGCAGGACGGCGTCAGCGAAGTGTTCTACGCCGCGCAGGGCAAGCGCATCCTCAGCGTGCTGCTGGGTGAGGATGCGCGCCAACAGCTGAAGACCGCGTCGACTCAGACCGATGCGGAAACCGGCCTGGTCTGGCATCAGGTCTCTCTGCAGGTGTGGCTGCCGCGCAAGCAGCTGATCGACGATCAGCAAAAAATCTGGCGCTACGCCGCGGACATGATGTCGGCCAACTGCACCGGCTGCCACGGGCTGACCGCGCTCGATCGCTTCAACGCCAACCAATGGATCGGCGTCATCAAAGGCATGGCGCCACGCACCTCGCTGACGCAGGAACAGCTGCGCGTGCTGACGCAATACGTACAAAAACACGCCAGCGACATGCCACCTGCCGCACCGGCCAAGCTTTAAGGGAGAAGCGCAATGAGCAACCAACAACCGTTAACCATGAGCCGCCGCCGCTTCCTGACCGGCGCCGCCGCGCTGGCCGCCGCCCCGCTGCTGGCGGGCTTATGGCCCAAAGCGGCGCTGGCGCAGGCCATCAGCGAAGCGCTGCCGCAGTTCATCGTCTTGCGTCAGGCGCAAAAAGGCATTCTGACCGGCGCCCACTGGGGCGCGTTTGAGGCCATCGTGCAGGGCGGCAAGATGGTCGGCGTGCAGCCGGTGCAGGACGATCCGTATCCCAATGAGCTGATCACCATGGCGCCTTATCAGGTGCACGCCGAGAACCGCATCAAATATCCGATGGTGCGCAAAAGCTGGCTGGAAGGCGGCCCCGGCAGCCGCACCGAACTGCGCGGCCGCGACGAGTGGGTGCGCGTCAGTTGGGACAAAGCGACCGAGCTGGTGTGCAATGAGATCGTTCGCCTGCAGAAAGATCACGGGCCGCAGTCGATCTACGCCGGTTCCTATGGCTGGAAAAGCGTCGGCATGCTGCACAACAGCCGCACGCTGCTGCAGCGTCTGATGAACCTGACCGGCGGCTTCCTCGGCTACGCCGGCGACTACTCCACCGGCGCAGCGCAGGTGATCATGTCGCACGTGGTCGGCTCGATGGAGGTCTACGAACAGCAGACCGCCTGGCCGAACGTGATCGAGAACAGCGAGCTGGTGATCCTGTGGGGCTGCAACCCGATGGTCACGCTGAAAAACAGCTGGAACGTGCCGGATCACGTCGGCCAGACCGGCTTCGAGGCGCTGAAGAAGAAAGGCACCCGGGTGATCAGCATCGATCCGGTGCACAACGACAGCGCCAAGTTCGTCAATGCGCAGTGGATCGCCCCGCGCCCTTATACCGACGGCGCGATGCTGATCGGCATCGCCCACACGTTGCTGACCGAGAAGCTGCATAACCCGGACTTCCTGAAAACCTACACCGTCGGCTTCGACAAGTTCCAGGCCTACCTGCTGGGCGAGAGCGACGGCGTGGCGAAAACCGCCGAATGGGCGGCCGACATCAGCGGTGTCGATGCCGATACGCTGCGCGGACTGGCGCGCGAGATGGCGAAGCATCGCACCATGATCATGGGCGGCTGGGGCATCCAACGCCAGCACCACGGCGAGCAGCAGCACTGGCTGCTGGTGACGGTGGCGGCGATGCTCGGCCAGATCGGCCTGCCGGGCGGCGGCTTCGGCTTCAGCTATCACTATTCCTCCGGCGGCAGCCCGACCGCCAAGGGCGGCATCATCGCCGGCATCTCCGCCGGCAACGCGCCGAAGAACTCCCCGGCGCCGATCCCGGTGGCGCGCATCGCCGAATGCCTGAGCAACCCGGGCAAAACCATCGACTTCAACGGTGCCAAGGTCACTTACCCCGAGGTGAAAATGGTGTATGTGGCGGGCGGTAACACCTTCCACCAGCATCAGGACACCAATAACCTGGTCAAAGCCTGGCAGCGGCCGGACACCATCGTGGTCAACGAGCCTTACTGGACCGCCACCGCCAAGCATGCCGATATCGTGCTGCCGGCCACCACCAGCTACGAGCGCAACGATCTGGAAATGGGCGGCGACTATTCGCAGCTCTACGTGTTCCCGATGCATCAATGCGTGCCGCCGCAGCACGAGTCGCGTAGCGACTTCGACATCTTCTCGGCGATGGCGGCCAGGCTGGGCGTGCAGGAAGCCTTCACCGAAGGCAAGGATGAAACCCAGTGGCTGAAAGGCATGTACGACGACATGAAGAACCAGGCGCGCGCCGCGCGGGTGGCGCTGCCGCCGTTCGACATGTTCTGGCAATCCAACAACTACGTGCGCTTCCCGGTGCCGGAGGCCAATAAGCAGTGGGTGCGCTTCGCCGACTATCGCGACAACCCGCTGCTGAACCCGCTGGGCACGCCGTCGGGCAAGATCGAGATCTACTCCGACGCCATCGCCAAAATGCATTACGAGGATTGCCCCGGCATTCCGACCTGGATGCCGCCGCACGAGTGGTATCGCGGGCCGGAAGCGGCCAAATATCCGCTGTCGCTCAATACCGCGCACCCGACCAACCGGCTGCACTCCCAGCTCGATAACACGCCGCTGCGCGAGAAATACGCGGTAGCGGATCGTGAAGCGATCCTGATCCACCCGCAGGACGCGCAGCCGCGCGGCATCAGCGGCGGCGATCTGGTGCGGGCGTTTAACGATCGCGGTCAGATCCTGGTGGGCGCGGTGGTCAGCGAAGACGTGCGGCCCGGCGTGGTGCGCATCAGCGAAGGCGCCTGGTTCGATCCGGCCGATCCGGCGCAGCCCGGCTCGCTGTGCAAGAACGGCAACGTCAACTGCCTGACCTTCGACATCGGCTCTTCCAGCCTGGCGCAGGGCAACTGCGGGCAGATGGCGCAGCTGCAGATCGAGAAGTATCGGGGGCCGGTATTGAAAAATACCGCGCACGCGGTGCCGCAAGGCGCCTGATCCCGCGGTAAACAGAGGGCGCAACGCGTAATGCCGGTCAGTTAAGCCTGACCGGCATTTTTTTATCCAGTCTCAGTACGCGCCGTGCAAAAGGAATAGCCTTAAATATCCGGTATTTCTCTGCGACCGCCATGAACGGCACCTGGAGAGACAGCCACTACGCCGGTCCCCCACACCGTTCGGGGCGGCTGCGATGGCGGCAGGCACGACGCTGTGTCTGTGGCGGTTGAAAGACGCTTAAGGCGCGGTGTCCGCTTCCAGTCTGGCGAGGTAGATCAGCGCCTGATCGCGGTGATCGTGGCACATGTCGCGGCTCGGCTGCAGGCTGCCGCACACCTTCGGCCGCAGCGGCGAATGAAACAGGCCGCAGCGCAGCCGTTCATCCAGATGAATGCAGCGGGTATTGGCGGGCTTGCCGTTCGGCATGCCGGGGATCGGGCTGGATATTGACGGCGCGATACAGCAGGCGCCGCAGTCGCTGCGACAGTCCATCAGCGCTACTCCTGGTGGGCTGGGGGGAAAGAAGCGCGACAATAGCAGCCGCACGCGGCCACCGCCAGCAGAATCCCTGCGTCCCCGCGATCTTTACACTCATCGCTCTGCGCCGGCCGGCTGCACCCGATGGCGAATAAACGCCCAGCAAACCTTGATTTAAAGAAAAAAACGCGTGAAACGTGCAATTCCTTCACTTTACATGCGCCATGCGCCCATGTACTATTGAGCTAGTACAAAAGAACTTCTTCCCTCAGGAGCACACATGTCTACGGACACCATCCAGAAGCTGGCCCGCCCTTCCGTCCTCGGCGGCGCGATGATCATTGCCGGAACCGCCGTTGGCGCCGGCATGTTTTCCATTCCGATCGTCACTTCCGGTGTCTGGTTCAGCGGCTCCGTCGCGCTGCTGGTGTATACCTGGGCCTGCATGCTGCTGTCCGGCCTGATGATCCTCGAAGCCACGCTGCACTACCCGAGCGGCGCCAGCTTCAACACCATGGTCAAGGATCTGCTGGGCAAAGGCTGGAACGCCGTGAACGGCCTGTCGGTGGCGTTCGTGCTGTACATCCTGACCTACGCCTATATCTCCGCCGGCGGCTCGATCATCGCGCACACACTGGAGGGCATCGTCGGCGTCGGCCAGACTACCGCCGGCCTGGTGTTCGCGCTGGTGGTGGCGTTTATCGTCTGGCTCTCCACCCGCGCGGTCGATCGCCTGAGCACCATTCTGATCGGCGGTATGGTGATCACCTTCGTGATGTCGGTGGGCGACATGTTCACCCACGTGCAGCCCGCGGTGCTGTTCAACACCGGCGACGATCGGGCCAGCTATCTGCCTTACGCCCTGGCAGCGCTGCCTTACCTGCTGACTTCGTTCGGCTACCACGGCAACATTCCCGGGCTGGTGAAGTACTACCACAAGGACAGTGGCTCCGTGGTGCGCAGCCTGGTGTACGGCACCCTGCTGGCACTGGCGATCTACATCCTGTGGCAGTATGTGATTCAGGGCAATATCGCGCGCGACGCCTTCAAGCAGGTGATCGCCGAGGGCGGCAATATCGGCAGCCTGCTCAAGCAAATGGGCAACGTCTCCAGCAGCCAGACCGTCAGCCAACTGCTGAACGCCTTCTCCTATATGGCGCTGGCCAGCTCGTTCCTCGGCGTGTCGCTGGGCCTGTTCGATTATCTGGCGGACTTCTGCAAGTTCAAGGACGACGCCGTCGGGCGCAGCAAGACCGCGCTGGTGACCTTCGTGCCGCCGACCCTGGCCGCGCTGCTGTTCCCGAACGGTTTCCTGTACGCCATCGGCTTCGCCGGGCTGGCGGCCACCGTCTGGGCGGTGATCGTGCCGGCGCTGATGGCGCGCGCCAGCCGCCGCCGTTATCCGCAGGCCGGTTACCGTGCACCGGGCGGCAACGGCGTGATCCTGTTCGTCATCCTGTTCGGGTTGATCAACGCCGCCGCGCATATTCTGTCGCTGTTCGGCCTGCTGCCGGTCTTCCAGTAATCCCCGACGGGAGGGCTGCCGCCCTCCCTTTCCCGCACTGTTTTTGCGCCGGGCTATTGCCTGAAATCGGCGGCGCGAGTACCTTGTCGCAACTTCTCTAATACTCTTCATTGCGGATGAATTGAAATGGCAAGAGCTAACGAAATTAAACGCGGCATGGCGATCAGCTACAACGGCAAGCTGCTGCTGGTAAAAGATATCGACGTGCAGAGCCCGAGCGCCCGCGGCGCCAGCACCCTGTACAAAATGCGCTTCTCCGACGTGCGCACCGGCCTGAAAGTGGAAGAACGCTTCAAGGGCGACGATATCCTGGACACCATTTCCCTGTCGCGCCGCAAGGTGAACTTCTCCTATATCGACGGCGAAGAATACGTGTTCATGGATGACGAAGACTACACCCCGTACATTTTCAAGAAAGACCAGATCGAAGACGAGCTGCTGTTCATTCCGGAAGGCGGCCTGCCGGGTATGCAGGTGCTGACGCTGGATGGCCAGGTGCTGGCGCTGGAGCTGCCGCAGACCGTGGATATGGAAATCGTCGAGACCGCGCCGGGCATCAAAGGCGCTTCCGCCAGCGCCCGCAACAAACCGGCCACCATGGCGACCGGCCTGGTGATCCACGTGCCGGAATACCTCAGCGCCGGCGACAAAATTCGCATTCATATCGCCGAACGCCGCTACATGAGCCGCGCAGACTAGTCGCGCCTACGGGGCCGATACTCGGCCCCGTTTCATTTTCCGCTACGGCAATTCCGGGAAAAAGCGCCGCTTGAGCGCCAGCTCGACGCCGCGCAGCTCCGCCAGCCCTTTCAACCGCCCGATGGCCGAATAGCCCGGATTGGTTTTCTTTTTCAAATCGTCCAGCATCTGATGCCCATGATCGGGGCGCATCGGGATCGGCCGCCGATCGCCCGCCCGCTGCCGACGCAGTTCTTCGGTCAGGATCGCTTCGATCACCGCCACCATGTCAACATCGCCCTGCAGATGCGCCCCCTCGTGGAAGCTTTTCGGGTTCTCCTCGCGGCAGGTGGCGCGCAGGTGGGTAAAGTGAATGCGATCGCCGAAGGTTTCAATCATCCGCACCAGATCGTTGTCGGCGCGCACGCCGTAGGAACCGGTGCACATGGTGAAGCCGTTATGAATGCTGTCGACGGTCTGCTTCAGCCACTGCATGTCTTCGATCGTGGAGACGATGCGCGGCAGGCCGAGGATCGGCCGCGGCGGATCGTCGGGATGCACCGCCAGCCGGATGCCGGCCTCTTCCGCCACCGGCACGATGGCGCGCAGAAAGACCGCCATGTTTTCGCGCAGTTGCGCCTTGTCGATGCCGTCGTATTCCGCCAGGCGGCGACGGAACTGCTCCAGCGTGTAGCCTTCTTCCGCACCCGGCAGCCCGGCGATGATGTTGCCGGTCAGCGTGGCTTTCTCCTCCTCGCTCATGGCGGCGAAATAGGCCGCCGCCTGACTGCGCTCTTGCGCCGTATAGTCCGCCTCGGCGCCGGCGCGCTGCAGGATGTGCAGCTCGAACGCGGCGAAGGCTACCTGATCGAAACGCAGCGCTTTGGAACCGTCCGGCAGCGGATAGGCCAGATCGGTGCGCGTCCAGTCGAGGATCGGCATGAAGTTGTAGCAAACGGTGTCAATGCCGCAGGCCGCCAGATTGCGCAGTGACTGCTGGTAATTGGCGATGTACCGCCGCCAGTCGCCGCTGTGGGTTTTGATCTCCTCATGTACCGGCACGCTCTCCACCACCGACCACACCAGCCCCTTTTCCGCCAGCAGCGCCTGCCGCGCGCGGATCTCGTCGATCGGCCAAACTTCGCCGTTCGCAATATGGTGCAGCGCCGTGACCACCCCGGTCGCCCCGGCCTGACGCACGTCATCCAAAGAGACCGGATCGTTCGGGCCATACCAACGCCATGTTTGTTCCATGTTGTGTCCTTATGCCTGTCTCGCATCGCGATGTTGTTATACCAGTTTAATTTAGATGTCAGCTATCTTTAACTTACTCTTTCGCCGCGCGCTGTCAAAATTGAACCGTTCATTGGTTGATCCGCTTCACGATTCTGGCTTATTTTGGCCTGACCAATTCCCTTAACCTGCCGGCAACTTTAGACTGGTGGCAGTTTTTTATCGCCGGCGCCCCGCTGTCCATGCGTCGGCAAACTGGTCCGCTAACTTGGCGCAAGTGGCCCGCCAGCTGTCTACTCGCTTTGGAGATGAGATGAATACGATCGCCAACACCCCGCTGCCGGGCACCGTCCGGCAACCGAATTATGATCGCCGGGCCCTGCGCAGCCGCATCGTGCACCTGGGTTTCGGCGCGTTCCACCGCGCGCATCAGGCGCTGCTGACCGATCGGGTGCTGAACGCCCACGGCGGCGACTGGGGCATTTGCGAGATCAGTCTTTCCGGCGGCGTGCCGCTGTTTGAGGCGCTGCGGCAACAGGATCATCTGTACAGCGTGCTGGAGAAAGGCGCGGACGGCCATCAGGCCATCGTGATCGGCGCGGTGCATGAGAGCCTGCACCGCAAACTGGAGGGCATCGCCGCGGTGCTGGAGAAGCTGGCCGAACCGCAGGTGGCGATCGTCTCGATGACCATCACCGAAAAAGGCTACTGTATCGAGCCCGGCAGCGGACGGCTGGACCGACAGCATTCGGGGATCGTCGCCGATCTGGCGTGGCCGCATCAGCCGCAGACCGCGCCCGGCATTTTGGTGGAAGCGTTGCGGCTGCGGCGCGAACGCGGCCTGTCCGCCTTCTCCCTGCTTTCCTGCGACAATATTCCGGAGAACGGCCACGTGTTGCGCCGGGCGGTGCTCGATCTGGCGCAGGCGCGGGATCCGTCGCTCGCCGACTGGATCGCCACCGCCGCCACCTTCCCCTGCACCATGGTGGATCGCATCGTGCCGGCCGCCACGCCGGCCACGCTGGATGAGATCGCCGCCGCGCTGGGCGGCGTGCGCGACGAATGCGCCATCGCCTGCGAGCCCTTCATTCAATGGGTGGTGGAAGACAACTTCACCGCCGGACGCCCGGCGTGGGAGTTGGCCGGCGTCCAGTTGGTCAGCGATGTGCTGCCGTTTGAACACATGAAGCTGCGCATGCTGAACGGCAGCCACTCGTTCCTGGCTTACTTAGGCTACCTGGGCGGCTACCGCTATATCAACGAGTGCATGGCGGATGAGCACTACCGCCGCGCCGCCCTGCGGTTGATGCTGGACGAACAGGCGCCAACGCTGAGCGTCACCGGCATCAGCCTGCCCGATTATGCCGCACAGCTTATCGCGCGCTTCAGCAATCCGGCGCTGCAACACCTTACCTGGCAGATCGCCATGGACGGCACGCAGAAGCTGCCGCAGCGGCTGCTGGATGCCGTGCGCTGGCATCTGCGGCACGGCGGCGACTATAGCGGGCTGGCGCTGGGCGTGGCGGGCTGGATGCGTTACGTCGGCGGCGTCGATGACGCCGGTGAGCCGATCGACATTCGCGATCCGCTGGCAGACCTGCTGCAGCAGACGATCGCCGCAACGCAGGACGATCGACGGCGCGTAGCGGCGCTGTTGGCGTTGAAATCGGTATTCGGCGAAACGCTGGCGGCGCATGCGGCGTTTAGCGAAGCGGTGACGCAAGCCTATTTATCGCTGCGCGATCGCGGCGCGCGTGAAACGGTGAAGGAGTGGGTAATGCGGTGAGGAGCCTGCAGGGCCGAGAATAACCATGCCGGCGTAACGTTACGCCGGCATGGCGGAACGACTTAACGATAAACGACCGTCATAACAGCGAGTTTCTTCTGTTGGTCTACCCACTTCATTTCGGTTGTGCCTAGATTTAGCGGAAGTTCTTTGCGTGTAGTATCAAAACCTGACAACGCTTGCTGGGCCTGATAATGCTGGCCGTTGCGGTAACATTGCGTATTCGCCTTAGAATCTGCAATCTTGACCGTGCAAGGACTTTCAACGATAGAGCCGACGAAGCGAATTACCCCGCCGGCCACTCCTGCCTGACTCACTGCCGTCCATGAAAACAACATTCCTACGATCAAAAATAACCGAAAGGTATTCATGGCAACCTCATTTTTAGTTAAGCCAATTTAACCATAGAGGATCTTGTTAGGAATAATCGCAAGGAAAGGGACGAGATCTGATCGTTAATCTCGTCATTAACAATGTAAAAACAAGCTACTAACAAAAGTTAACCGCATCTAATACAGGGTTTTATCTAAGAATTTTCTTGTTATAAACGGTGGATTTTGTCGGTTGAAAAGCGCATGGTGACGTGCAAAATTTGCGAGATAGAGCACAAATTAAATCGCGGCCATTTCACCGACACGGCTGCGTAACTCATTTATTAAGCAGGTTAATTTTTGCGCCAGGAATTATTAATGACCAAAACCAATTTGATTACCGGTTTCCTCGGCAGCGGCAAAACCACCACTATCCGCCATTTTCTGGCTCATAAGCCCGAACATGAACGCTGGGCGGTATTGGTCAATGAATTCGGCGAGATCGGCATCGACGGCGCGCTGCTGGCAGACAGCGGCGCGGTGCTCAAAGAGATCCCCGGTGGCTGCATGTGCTGTGTCAACGGCCTGCCGATGCAGGTGGGCTTGAATATGCTGTTGCAGCAGGCCAAACCGGATCGGCTGCTGATCGAGCCGACCGGGCTCGGGCATCCGAAACAAATCCTGTCGCTGCTGACCCAGGAGAGCTATGCCGGCTGGATCGATCTGCAGGCCACCCTGTGCCTGCTGGATGCCCGCCAGCTCAGCCAGCCGCGCTACCGCGACAACGAAAACTTCCGCGATCAGCTGGCCGCGGCCGACATTATTTTGGCCAGCAAAAGCGATACCTACCGGCCGGAAGACAGGCTGGCGCTGGAGGCCTGGAAGGCGCAAGACCCGCTGCAGCGGCCCTGCTACGCCATCGCGCAAGGCGAAGCGGATGTCGCGCTGTTGTCACTTCCTCGCACAAATCGTACAGAATTGCCGGACGCGCAGCATCATCATGGTCAGGCGAAAAAGCAGGGGCTGGCGGCGCTGCGGCTGCCGGAGCACGCCCGCTGGCGGCGAGCGTTGAATGAAGGGCAAGGCTTCACCAGCTGCGGCTGGATTTTTGACGGCGATACCCGGTTCGACACCGTCGGCTTCATGGAATGGGTGCGACTCGCGCCGGTCGAACGCGCCAAAGGCGTGGTACGCATCCCCGAAGGCACATTGCTGATCAATCGTCAGGGGCAGGATCTCAACATCGAAACCCGCCCGGTCGCGCCGCTCGACAGCCGAATTGAGCTTATCCACAGCGAAAATGCCGACTGGAACGCCCTGCAATCCGCCTTGTTTAAGATTCGTTTAAGTTAGACCCCGTACCGTTGCCCCCCGGTTGCCGCAGGGCTGCCGGGTTTTATTTCGTTTTCATTTTTCCAACAGGTTATGTCATGACACGCCGCAATTTACCCCTCATTCTCTTCTTCAACTTACTGGGCGTTGCGCTGTTTCTGTCCTGGTTCCTGCCGGCCAATCACGGCGGCTGGTTTACCCTGGATTCGGCGATTTTCTTCTTCTTTAACCGCCATCTGGCCACCGACCCGGCGTTTTTACACCTGGTCGCCATCACCAACAACCGCGCGTTCGATGTGATTTCGCTGCTCGCCATGGGGCTGCTGTATCTGTACTTTTATCTGAAGCAGGACGCCGCCGGCCGCCGCCGTCTGGTGATCACCGGCGTGGTGATGCTGCTGACCGCCGTGGTGCTGAACCAGCTTGGCCACCTGCTGCCGGTGAAACATCCAAGCCCCACCCTGACCTTTGACAATATCCATCGCGTCAGCGAGCTGACCGGCATCCCCACCAAGGACGCTTCCGGCGACAGCTTCCCCGGCGACCACGGCATGATGCTGATTATTTTTTCCTGCTTTATGCTGCGCTATTTCGGCCGCGGCGCCTTCGCCGTCGCCCTGCTGATTACGTTGGTCTTCTCATTGCCGCGCGTGATGATTGGTGCCCACTGGTTTACCGATATCGCCGTCGGCTCATTGTCCGTGGTGCTGGTTGGCGCCAGCTGGGTGCTGATGACGCCTTGCAGCGACTGGATCGTCGATCGGTTGAATCGCCTGTTGCCCGGTAAGCACCGCCCCGGCCAACCATAATTTGTGTCTATGACTCATGCCGGGAGGCTTACGCCTCCCGCCCTCTTCCCCTCGCCGCGCGCAAAAATTTCCCCACCGTTCGTTAACGCTTTTGCAACCTGATTTCACGCCAGATTCATACATCGGACAATTGGCGTTTTTTATATGAAGATTTACATTATGTTACATCACAAATTCATATAAAAAAGACGGGAAAAAGGCTCGCAATCCCCTATTGGTTCCGGTAATCTCAGATGCGTTTGTGCCTGGTTTAAGTCGAATCAGTATGAAATCCGATAAAAATGTGCGTTCTCGCACGTTTTCAACGGTAACTGGTTGTCGATGCAACAGGTGCGGACTAGGCTCGTTTCGTTTGGCATTTTTCAGGTAGCGACTTTCGTCGTTAAGGACTTCAAGGGAAAACAACAACAATGGTCAAATCTCAACCGTTTCTGAGATATTTTTTGCGGGTAGTCCCTGCAATTGCCGCTGCGGTTATGCTGTCAGCGTGCAGCTCGACTCACACTTCGAACTTGAATAACGCACAAACTGAGATGCGTGCAGTTAATGACAAAGACGGTCTTTTACTGCAAGCCTCTCAGGATGAATTCGAAGCGATGGTCCGCAACGTTGACGTCAAGTCAAAGATTATGGATCAGTATGCGGATTGGAAAGGCGTTCGCTACCGCTTAGGCGGTGACACCAAGCGCGGCATCGATTGCTCGGCGTTTGTACAGCGCACCTTCCGCGAACAGTTCGGCATGGATTTACCGCGTTCGACCTATGAACAGGAAGATCTCGGCAAGAAAATTCAGCGCACCAAGCTGCGCGCCGGCGATTTGGTGCTGTTCCGCGCCGGTTCTACCGGGCGCCATGTCGGCATCTATTTAGGCAACGATCAGTTCGTTCACGCCTCCACCAGCAGTGGGGTCATGATTTCCAAGCTGACCGATAACTATTGGAATAAACGTTATCGAGAAGCGCGCCGGGTGCTGACCAACGGTTAACGGCGCAACGCCCTGAAGATCCTGAATACCAAACGAGCGATAAGCGCCGCCCACGGGCGGCGTTTTTTTTGGTTGTCGAACAGGTATCATCAAAATTGATCCCTGCCTTATCGTCACTTTTCCCTGCTTAACGCCGCCGCACGCCATTATTTTGATAAACTGTTGGCGGGAAATCGCCCCGTCGGGGAAAAACTCGCCTATTATCGTCAGATGACGGCAACGGCGCCCCGGCGTTATTTAAAACGTTTCCGCTGATATTATGCGCATGATATTTCTGTCGGCGACGCCGCATATTTAAATGGCGCCGCCGGTTGGTACGGGATAAAAAGGCAAAAATGAAAAAAAAGCCGTTGGCACAATCCATTAACTGGCTGCGCGACACACCTGACGCCCGGTTGCAGAGGACTCGGTTATGGGCTTGAAAAGAGCTTTCGCCCGCAGCGTGTCTCACCGACAACGCAGCCTGGCTAAAAGCGGTGTCGCCGCCCTGGTATTTTTTACGCTATTCACCGCGGTCACGCTTTCTTTGATCAACCACCAGCGCACGCAATATCAACATAAGGTCGAAGCGCGCACGCAAAAGTTCACGCTGGGTTATATCTCGCATCTGACGGCGGTGATGCGGCAAATGATGCCGCTGCTGGACAAGCCTTGCCTCTCCAGCCAGTCGGATATCACCTACCAGGCGGCCTTTACCAGCGGCGTGCGCACCTTCCTGTTGGTGAAGGACGGCTACGCCTATTGCTCCTCCGCCACGGGCGACATGATGTTGCCAATGAAAAATATCTATCAGGATATCGACTGGGATCTGCCTTTGGATCTCAAACTGCAGCAGGGTACGCCGATGGTGCCAAATAAACCGGCGGTTGCGGTTTGGCTGCGACATCCCGGCGAAAAGGCCACTGGCATCCTCGCTACGCTGGACATCGATCTGATGCCCTACCTGCTGTTCACCTCGCACGACGAACAGGCGCCGGGCATCGCCATCGTGATGGGCAACCGCACGCTGACCACTTTCAGCCCGAACCTGATGCCGGTCAATCAGCTACCGAAGGGCAAGGCGGATACCCTGACGCTGCCCAATCTGCCGCTGACCATCCTGTTCTACAACGAGAAACTGACCCCCAACGACATTCGCCTGACGCTGCTGGGCAGCCTGGTGCTGTCATTGATGACCGGCGTACTCTGCTACTACATGCTGCTGCTGCGGCAAAGCCCGGAACGCGCGCTGCTGCGCGGCATCAAGCGCAACGAGTTCTTTATCGAATACCAGCCGGTGTTCCATACCGATAGCAACAGCATAGGCGGGCTGGAAGCGCTGATCCGCTGGCAGCATCCGATCGAGGGCCGCATCCCGCCCGATGTCTTTATCCCCTACGCCGAAAGCAACGGGCTGATCGTGCCGCTTACCCGCCACCTGTTCAGGCTGATCGCCGAAGATGCGCCACAGCTCGCCAAAGCGCTGCCACGGGGAGGTAAAGTCGGCCTCAACATTTCCCCCGCCCACCTTAGCGCACCGTCGTTTCACCAGGACGTGTATGAACTGTTGACGCAGCTGCCGGGCGATTACTTTACGCTGGTGTTTGAAATCACCGAACGCGGCATGGTGGAAGAAGAGAGCGCGCTGACGGAGTTTGACTGGCTGCACAAACAGGGCATCGAGATCGCGGTGGATGATTTTGGCACCGGGCACAGCGCGCTTATTTATCTTGAGCGCTTCACCATGGATTATCTGAAGATTGACCGTGGCTTCGTCAACACCATCGGCCAGGATACGGTCACCGCGCCGGTGCTGGATGCGGTGATCTCGCTGGCGAAAAAGCTGAAAATGCTGACGGTGGCCGAAGGCGTGGAAACCGCCGAGCAGATGCAGTTTCTGCAAGAACACGGCGTCAACTTCATGCAGGGGTACTACTTCAGCAAGCCGCTGAGCATCGATGATTTCGTCGCTTACTGCAATGCTAATCAGGTCTTTGATTATCAGGAAAAAAATAGTTAATCTTTAAGCATCTTTACCCTGCGCCCGTCCGAAGAATGTTATGCTGGGCGCAGGTTGTACTTTATTCCACAGCAGGAGCTTACTGTCTGATGTCCGTGCGCATTTTCGCTGCTCTGGTGCTCTCGGCACTGAGCTTCGGTCTGCGGGCCGAAGCCCTCAACGAAAGCTACGCTTTCGCCCTTCTCGGTGAACCGAAATACGCCACCGACTTCAGCCATTTTGACTACGTCAATCCGGCGGCGCCCAAGGGCGGCGACGTGCGACTGGCGGCCATCGGCACCTACGACAACTTCAACCGCTTCGCTACCCGCGGCGTGCCCGGCGAGCGCACGATGGAGCTGTACGATACGCTGTTCACCAACTCCGACGACGAACCCGGCAGCTATTACCCGCTGATTGCCGAATCGGCCCGTTTCCCGGCCGACATGCGCTGGATGGAATTGGATATCAACGCACGCGCGCGCTTCCAGGACGGCAGCCCGATCACCGCCGCCGACGTGGCCTTTACCTTCAATAAATTCATGACCGAAGGCGTGCCGCAGTTTCGCTCCTATTACAAAGGCGTCACGGTCAAGGCCATTTCCCGGCTGACGGTGCGCATCGAGCTGCCTAAGGCGAACCGTGAGCAAATCCTCAGCCTGCTCAGCCTGCGCGTATTGCCGGAAAGCTTCTGGAAAAACCATAAGCTCAACGAACCGCTCAGCACCCCGCCGCTCGCCAGCGGCCCGTATAAAATCGGCGATTATCGCCTCGGCCAGTACATCACCTATCAGCGGGTGCGCGACTACTGGGCCGCCAATCTGCCCGTGAACCGCGGCCGCTACAACTTCGACAGCATTCGCTACGATTATTATCTGGACGATAAGGTATCGCTGGAAGCCTTCAAGGCCGGCGCCTACGATTTTCGCATCGAGCCGTCGCCCAAGAGCTGGGCCACCCAATATCAGGGCGGCAACTTCGCGCGCAACTACATCATCAAGCAGGACGAGACCAACCAGGCGGCGCAGAATACCCGCTGGCTGGCGTTCAATCTGCAAAAACCGCTGTTCGCCGATCGTCGGGTACGGGAAGCGATCGGCCTGGCTTTCGATTTTAACTGGATGAACAAGGCGCTGTATTACAACGCCTATCAGCGCGCCGACAGCTATTTCCAAAACACCGCCTACGCCGCCCGCGGCTACCCGGACGCCGCTGAACTGGCCTTGCTGGCACCGCTCAAGGGCCAGATACCGCCGGAGGTATTTACCAGCATCTACCAACCGCCCTCCTCCGACGGTAGCGGCAACGATCGACAAAACTTGCTGAAGGCGACCCAACTGCTGAAAGAAGCCGGTTGGGTGGTCAAAAATCAAAAGCTGGTCAACGCCAAAACCGGCCAGCCGTTCACCTTTGAACTGATGCTGCTGAGCGGCAGCAACTTCCAGTACGTGCTGCCGTTCCGTCACAACCTGCAGCGGTTGGGCATCGAGATGCAAATCCGCGAGATTGACGCCTCGCAGTACACCCGCCGCATGCGCGAGCGCGATTTCGACATGATGTCGACGGTGTATATGGCGATGCCGTTCCCCAGCGCCGATCTGCAAATTCTGTGGGATTCGCAGTACATCGATTCCAGCTATAACACCCCCGGCGTCAAAGATCCGGCGGTCGACAGCCTGGTCAGGCAAATCGCCGCCCATCAGGGCGACGAAAACGCCCTGTTGCCGCTCGGCCGCGCGCTGGACCGGGTGCTGACCTGGAACAACTACATGCTGCCGATGTGGTACTCCAGCCACGATCGCTACGCCTATTGGGACAAGTTCTCCACGCCGTCGGTCCGCCCGGCCTATGCGATCGGCTTCGACAACTGGTGGTACGACGTCAACAAGGCGGCGCGCTTACCGGCTCAGCGGCAATAAGGAGTCGGAATGGCGGCCTATCTGATACGCAGACTGTTATTGGTGATCCCCACGCTGTGGGCGATCATCACCATCAACTTTTTTATCGTGCAAATCGCCCCCGGCGGTCCGGTCGATCAGGCCATCGCCGCCATTGAGCTGGGGCACGGCAGCGGGTTTGGCAGCGGCGGTGTCGGCGAAGGTCTGGGGCATGCCCGGACGGGCATCGCGGCAGGCGACGGCCAATATCGCGGTTCGCGCGGCCTGGATCCGGAGGTGATCGCCGAGATCACTAAGCGTTACGGCTTCGACAAACCGCTGCACGAGCGCTACTTCACCATGCTGTGGAATTATATGCGCTTCGACTTCGGCGACAGCCTGTTTCGCGGCGCTTCGGTGATGCAGCTGATCGGCCAGAGCCTGCCGGTCTCCATCACGCTGGGCCTTTGGAGCACGCTGATCATCTATCTGGTGTCGATCCCGCTCGGCATCCGCAAGGCCGTCCACAATGGCAGCGCGTTCGATACCTGGAGCAGCACGCTGATCATTATCGGCTACGCCATTCCGGCTTTTCTGTTCGCCATTCTGATGATCGTGCTGTTCGCCGGCGGCAGCTATCTCGACTGGTTCCCGCTGCGCGGCCTGGTATCGAGCAACTTCGACACCCTCTCCTGGCCGGCGAAGATCGCCGACTACCTGTGGCACATCACGCTGCCGGTGCTGGCGACGGTGATCGGCGGTTTCGCCACCCTGACCATGCTGACCAAGAACTCATTCCTCGACGAGATCCGCAAACAGTACGTCACCACCGCCCGCGCCAAAGGCCTGGACGAGAAAAAGATCCTGTACCGCCACGTGTTCCGCAACGCCATGCTGCTGGTGATCGCCGGTTTTCCGGCCACCTTTATCAGCATGTTTTTCACCGGCTCACTGCTGATTGAGGTGATGTTCTCGCTCAACGGCCTGGGGCTGCTGGGTTACGACGCCACGCTGCAGCGCGACTACCCGGTGATGTTCGGCACGTTGTATATCTTCACCCTGATCGGCCTGCTGTTGAATATCCTCAGCGATATCACCTACACCCTGGTCGATCCGCGCATTGACTTCGAGGCCCGCCAATGAGCCGCCTTAGCCCGATCAACCAGGCGCGCTGGGCGCGTTTTCGCCGCAACCGCCGCGGCTACTGGTCGCTGTGGATCTTTTTGGTGCTGTTCACCCTGAGCCTGGCCGCCGATCTGATCGCCAACGACAAACCGCTGTTGGTGCGTTATGAAGGCCGGTTGTACCTGCCGTTTATGATTAGCTACAGCGAAACCGCCTTCGGCGGCGAACTGAATACCGAAGCCGACTATCAGGATCCGTTCGTGCAGCGGCAGATCGAACGGCACGGCTGGGCGGTCTGGGCACCGATCCGCTTCAGTTACGACACCATCAACTTCGCCACTGAGGTGCCCTTCCCTTCGCCGCCTTCGCGGCACAACCTGCTGGGCACCGACAGCAACGGCGGCGACGTGCTGGCTCGGGTGCTGTACGGTTTTCGCATTTCGATGTTGTTCGGTCTGGCGCTGACGCTGTTTTCCAGCCTGATCGGCGTGTGCGTCGGCGCGACGCAGGGGTATTACGGCGGGCGTTTCGATCTGTGGGGACAGCGCTTTATCGAAGTGTGGTCGGGCATGCCGACGCTGTTTCTGATCATTCTGCTGTCGAGCATCGTCCAGCCCAATTTCTGGTGGCTGCTCGGCATCACCATCCTGTTCGGCTGGATGAGCCTGGTGGGCGTGGTGCGCGCCGAATTCCTGCGCACCCGCAATTTTGACTATATCCGCGCCGCGCGCGCCATGGGCGTGCCGGATCGGGTAATCATGTCCCGCCATATGCTGCCCAACGCCATGGTGGCGACGCTGACCTTCCTGCCGTTTATCCTCTGCGGCTCGATCACCACCCTGACGTCGCTCGATTTCCTCGGTTTCGGTCTGCCGATAGGCTCGCCGTCGCTCGGTGAATTGCTGCTGCAAGGCAAAAACAATCTGCAGGCGCCGTGGCTCGGCATCACCGCCTTCCTGGTATTGGCAGTGCTGCTGTCGTTATTAATCTTTATCGGCGAAGCGGTGCGCGACGCCTTTGACCCCAGCAAGGCGCATTGATATGGCCACTCCTTTGCTCGCTATTCAGGATCTCAGCATCGCCTTCCGTCAGGGCGACACCGTCACGCCGGTGGTCAACGAACTCTCGCTACAAATAGCGCCGGCGGAAACGCTGGCGCTGGTAGGGGAATCCGGCTCCGGCAAAAGCGTCACCGCCCTGTCGATACTGCGTCTGCTGCCCGCGCCGCCGGTGGTTTACCCTGCCGGCGATATTCTGTTCAACGGCGAGTCGTTGCTGCATGCGCCGGAGACTGACCTGCGCAAGGTGCGCGGCAATCAGATCGCGATGATCTTTCAGGAACCGATGGTGTCGCTTAACCCACTGCACACCATCGAGAAACAGCTGGCGGAAGTGCTGATGCTGCACCGCGGCCTGCGGCGCGAAGCCGCGCGCGCAGAGATCGTCGAATGCCTGGAGCGCGTCGGCATCCGTCAGGCCAAAAACCGGCTGCAGGACTATCCGCACCAGCTGTCCGGCGGCGAACGCCAACGCGTGATGATCGCCATGGCGGTGTTGACCCGCCCGAAACTGCTGATCGCCGACGAACCCACCACCGCGCTCGACGTGACTATCCAGGCGCAGATCCTGACGCTGCTGCAAGAATTGAAGCAGGAGATGGGCATGGGGTTGCTGTTCATCACCCATAATCTGAATATCGTGCGCCGCCTGGCAGACAACGTGGCGGTAATGCGCCAGGGGCGCTGCGTAGAGCAAAACGGCCGCGCGCAGCTGTTCAGCCGGCCGCAGCATCCCTACACACAGCAGCTGCTGGCCGCCGAAGACGTCGGTGAGCCGCTGCCGTTGCCCACCGCGCGCCCCGGCGACGAGCGGCCGCTGCTCAAGGTGGAAGATCTGCAGGTGCGCTTCCCCATCCGGCGCGGCCTGCTGCGCCGCACGGTGGATTATCACTATGCGCTGAAATCGTTGAGTTTCGAGCTGCGCGCCGGGGAAAGCGTGGGGCTGGTGGGAGAATCCGGCTCGGGTAAAAGCACCACCGGGCTTGCGTTATTGCATCTGCTGGCCTCGCAGGGCGCCATCTGGTTCGACGGCGAACCGCTGCACCCGCTCACGATGAAGCAGATGCTGCCCTACCGCAGCCGAATGCAAATCGTCTTCCAGGATCCCTATTCCGCCCTGAATCCGCGCCTGAACGTGCAGCAGATCATCGCCGAGGGGCTGGAAGTGCACCAGCGGCTTAGCGCCGAGCAGCGGGAACAACGCGTGATCGAGGTGTTGCGGGAAGTCGGCCTGGATCCGCAGCTTCGCCACCGCTATCCCACCGAGTTTTCCGGCGGCCAGCGCCAGCGCATCGCCATCGCGCGCGCGCTGATCCTGCAACCGCAGCTGCTGATCCTCGACGAGCCGACCTCTTCACTGGATAAATCGGTGCAGGCGCAGATCCTGACGCTGCTGAAATCGCTGCAGCAACGCCACCGGTTGGCTTATCTGTTCATCAGCCATGACCTGCAGGTGGTGCGTTCGCTATGTCACCAGGTCATCGTACTGCGACAGGGGGAAGTGGTTGAACAGGGAGACTGCCGGGCGATTTTCGCGGCGCCCGCAGCCGACTATACCCGTCAACTGCTGCAGTTGGCGGATTAGCGGCGAATTCAGAAGGGGTATTGCGCGCTGAGTGGTTCGGCGATCGCGGCACCGACGTTTTTCAGCCGGCACATGGTGGCGCTCTCGTCGCTGCGCTGCACGAACAGGCAAGGTTCCCCTTCCCATTCGACGATCGCACAGTCGACCTGAATCTCCTGCAGCGACAGATTGAGCTGTTGCATGACCTGCCAGGCCTCGGCCCCTTCATGGCTGAGCAGCTTCAGCCCAATCAGGTTGTTATCTTCGTCTATTCCGTTAAACGGAATCGGTTCGACCTTCACGCCGGTGAAACCGGATAGCCAACGATAACTTTGCGGCAAGCGATGCACTACCGAAAGTTGGATACTCTCCACATGAAATCCCTAGTTTGAAAAGGTGAAACACTTTTACCTGACAGGGTTACTAAGTTATAGCCGTTGACTCCCGACTCTGCCGCGCACAAATGTTATTTAAATGTAAATTTTGCCGCAAGCCATTAACCTGACCCCGTGCTTGCCGATGCCGTGCCACTTTTTGGCGCGCCGTGCGGTGTTATTTCACGGCATTTTGCGACTCAGCTCGCATTTTTGCGTTATATGTAACCCTTTCCCGCAGCGATCTCAACTCTTTTTTCTTGCAATGCGACTACTTTTTCGTCGCCATATTTTTACAATGAAGAAACATCTTACCCGTCACGTTAGCGCCGCCACCGCTGCTAATACCTTGATTTACATCAATCCTAATACAAACCCCCCGCGCGGCTCAGCCGACAGCGCGCCGCGCCTCCCGGGGAATATTGGGCGGCACGACGGCGGAATTTTTTAACAAAAAGCACACAGGTGAGAAAGTGGCCAGTTGATTAGCTTGCGTATATTTAGCAACAAATTTTTCATTGCCGGTTGCACCCTGAAATGGCAGGGCGCAACCCCGTGACGATGCGGAGCGACACGCCCCGAATCGGGAGAACGTCAGGCTGCGCGATCGCGCGGCCGGCTGGCGTAAACATAGAACAGCACCGCCACGATGCTGCACAGCGCCATCGAGGTGACCATTGGCCAAGCGCTTTTGCCCGGCGCCATCGACAGCACCGCCCCTACCAGCGCACCAATGCTGAAGCGCAACGTGCCGGCCAGGGAAGAAGCGGTGCCCGCCATATGCGGAAAATCATCCAGGATCACCGCCATGGCGTTGGAGGAGATCATCGCGATGCACCCCAGATAGACCGCAACGCCGATCACCAGCGCCCAGAAGCCCAGGCCCACGGTGCTCACCGCCATTAGCCACAGCCCCATCGCCAGCTGTACCAGCAGCCCCAGCTTGAACATCTTGACCGCGCCGAAACGCCGCACGTTGCGGCTGTTGATCAGCGTCGTCAGGAACAGGAAGACGATGTTCAGCGCAAAATAGTAACCGAAATGCTGCGGCGAAACGTGGTTCAGTTCGATGTAGACGAACGGCCCGGCGCTGAGGAACGAGAACATGCCCGCAAACGAGAAGGCGCTGGCCAACATGTAACTCAGCACCCGCTTATGGCGGAACAGCGAACCGAAGTTGCCCAGCGTGGTGCGCAGGTGGAACCGCTGGCGCCGCTCTTTCGGCAGCGTCTCCTTGATGAACAAGGCCACCAGCAGCGAACCGATCAGCGCCGCGGCGCCCATGGTCCAGAAGATGGCGTGCCAGCTGAACCACAGCAGCAGCGCACCGCCGATCATCGGCGCCAGCAGCGGCGCAATGGTCATCACCAGAATGACGAACGACATCATGCGCGAGAACTCATCCTTGGTGAACATATCGCGCATCAGGGCGTTGATCACCACGCTGGCGGCCGCCGCCGCCAAACCGTGCAGGAAACGCAGCCCGATCAGTTGATCGATCGACTGCGCCATGGCACAGGCGCAGCCGGCGATGGCGAAGATCAGCGTTCCCCACAGGATCACCGGCTTGCGGCCGATGCTGTCCGACATCGGCCCATAGAACAGCTGCCCGAAGGCGAAGCCGAGCATATAGGCGCTGAGCGTCATCTGCACGCTGCCGGACTCGACGCCAAACTGAGCAGCGATCACCGGCATGCTGGGCAGGTACATGTCGATGGCCAACGGCATCAGCATGGACAACAGGCCCAGAATAAAAATCAAACCGAGATGAGAGGTTCGGTTCTGTTGCACGTTCCACGACTCCTTAATCGGCCGCAATCAATGATCGGTTATCAGTCCTGCAGGTGCGGCGCGCCCACGCTGGCGATCTCTTCTTCTGTCAATGGGCGGTATTCGCCCGGAGCCAGATCGTCATCCAGCACGATGGCTCCGATGCGCTCGCGGTGCAACGCGATCACCCGGTTGCCGACGGCGGCGAACATCCGCTTCACCTGGTGGTAGCGCCCTTCGCTGATGGTCAAGCGCACCACGTGCTCGTCGACCTGCTCCAGCGTCGCCGGCCGCGTCAGATCTTTCTCGTTGTGCAGTTGCACCCCTTCAGCGAAACGCTGCGCGGTGTCTTCCGCCAACGGGTGCTCCAACGTGACCAAATAGGTTTTCTCGCAGTGGTGGCGCGGCGACGTGACACGGTGCGACCATTGACCGTCGTCTGTCATCAGCACCAGCCCGGTGGTGTCGATATCCAACCGCCCGGCGGCGTGCAGCTTGTACGCGACCGGCTCATCGAGGAAATACAGCACCGTCGGATGATCGGGATCGTCGGTAGAGCAGACGTAGCCCTGCGGTTTGTTGAGCATGAAATAGCGCGGGCCGTTCTGCTGCTGCAGCGGATTGCCGTCGAACGCCACTTCTTGCTCCGGGGTCAGTTTGACAGCCCCGCTCTTCACTACCTCACCGTCCACGGTGACGCGTTTAGCCCGAAGTTCGCGCGCGACCAGCGCACGGCTGATGCCTAACTGCTGAGATAAAAACTTGTCCAATCGCATGGGATCTGCTTTGCCTGTCGTTGTTATGATCGCATTGATCGTATTGCCAAAATATGACGCCCGCCGTTGCACCGGGTGCAAATAGCAGGTTCAGGGGGGGAATCGCGTGGGGGAACAGCGATTGCTGTCACACAAGTATAGCGACACAACGCGTTGCCCGACAGAGGTAATTTTCACGCTTCTCGCACCGCGCGTGCGCAGAAGGCATAATAGTAGAAATTTTTCGGCCGCCCGGGGCGTAAAATGTCGCTGTTTCTGTGGGAACGGGGGCGACAAGACCTGTACCCGGCGGCCCATTCCACTCTACGGCGTTCATTTTATGGCCTTTACCCTACGCCCCTACCAACTGGAAGCGGTCGAAGCCACCATCAACCATTTCCGGCGGCGTCCCGAACCGGCGCTGATCGTGCTGCCGACCGGCGCCGGCAAAAGCCTGGTGATCGCCGAACTGGCGAAGCGAGCCCGTGGGCGGGTGCTGGTGTTGGCGCACGTCAAGGAACTGGTGGCGCAAAACCACGCCAAATACTGCGCCTACGGCCTGGAGGCGGACATCTTCGCCGCCGGTCTGCAACAAAAAGAGAGCGCCGGCAAAGTGGTGTTCGGCAGCGTGCAGTCGGTGGCGCGCAACCTGCCGCTGTTCGACGGCGCCTTTTCGCTGCTGATCGTCGATGAATGCCACCGCATCAGTGACGACGACGACAGCCAGTACCAACAAATCATCCAGCATTTGCAGAAAACCAACCCGCAGCTGCGGCTGCTGGGGTTGACCGCCACGCCCTATCGTCTGGGCAAGGGCTGGATTTACCAGTATCACTACCACGGTTTTACCCGCGGCGACGGCGCCAGCCTGTTTCGCGACTGCATCTATGAGCTGCCGCTGCGCTATATGATTAAGAACGGCTTCCTGGTGCCGCCTGAGCGGCTGGACATGCCGATTGTACAGTACGATTTCAGCCGGCTGGAGGCCAGAAGCAACGGCCTGTTCAGCGAAGCGGATCTGAACCGCGAGCTGAAGCGGCAAAACCGCGTCACGCCGCACATTATCAGCCAGATTGTGGAGTACGCCGACGATCGCAAAGGGGTAATGATCTTCGCCGCCACCGTCGAGCACGCCCGCGAGATCCACGGCCTGCTGCCGAACGGCGAGGCCGCGCTGGTCAGCGCAGAAACGCCGCCCGCCGAGCGCGATGCGCTGATCGAGGCGTTCAAACAGCAGCAGTTGCGCTATCTGGTCAACGTAGCGGTATTGACCACCGGTTTCGACGCGCCGCACGTCGATCTGATCGCGATCCTGCGCCCGACCGAGTCCGTCAGCCTGTATCAGCAGATCGTCGGCCGCGGGCTGCGGCTGGCGCCCGGCAAGGAGGATTGTCTGATCCTCGACTATGCCGGCAACCCGCACGATCTGTTTACGCCTGAGGTCGGCGTCAGCAAGCCGCACGGCGACAGCCAGCCGGTGCAGGTGTTCTGCCCGGCCTGCGGCTTCGCCAATCTGTTCTGGGGCAAGTGCACCGAGAACGGCGATATCATCGAGCACTACGGCCGCCGCTGTCAGGGCTGGCTGGAAGACGACGACGGCCACCGCGAACAGTGCGATTACCGCTTCCGGTTCAAGAGCTGCCCGCACTGCGGCGCGGAGAACGACATCGCCGCACGCCGCTGCCATCAGTGTCAGGAGGTGCTGGTCGATCCCGATGACATGCTGAAGGCGGCGCTGAAGCTGAAAGACGCGCTGGTGCTGCGCTGCGGCGGCATGGAACTGCAGAGCGGCCGCGATGACAAGGGCGAATGGCTGAAGGCCACCTATTACGACGAGGACGGCACCAGCACCAGCGAGCGCTTCCGCCTGCAGACGCCGGCGCAGCGCAAAGCCTTCGAGATGCTGTTCCTGCGCCCGCACCAGCGCGCGCCGGGCGTGCCGTTCGCCTGGCACACCGCCGCCGACGTGCTGGCGCAACAACAGGCGCTGCGCCATCCGGATTTCGTGGTGGCGCGCAAACGCGGCCAGTTTTGGCAGGTGCGCGAGAAAGTGTTCGATTATCAAGGCCGTTTCCGCCGCGCCAATCAATTGACCTGAGCGAACGGTCCCCAATCTGGACAGGTTTTCGTTGCCCTGCAGGCGGCTTTCCGTTAAAATGCCGCGCGCTTTACCTGGGCCTGCCCAGCGTTAAAGCGGATTCCCGAACTTGCTACTTGGGTCGCCTGTAGCAGGGTAAATTTTCTTTTAAGAGAAAAAACAATGTTCACTATCAATGCAGAAGTACGTAAAGACCAGGGTAAAGGTGCGAGCCGCCGCCTGCGTGCAGCAAACAAATTCCCAGCTATCGTTTACGGTGGCAAAGAAGCTGCAGTTTCCATCGAATTGGACCATGATTCTGTTAAGAACATGGAAGCTAAACCAGAATTCTACAGCGAAGCAGTAACTCTGGTTATCGACGGTAAAGAAACCAAAGTTAAGGTTCAGGCTGTACAGCGTCACCCGTTCAAGCCAAAACTGGCTCACATCGACTTCGTTCGCGTTTAATCGCTACGTTTTCGAACCTTTCGGGACGCCGAAATAAAGAACGCCGCAATTGCGGCGTTTTTTATTGTCTGCGATCCGGCGCGCTTACTTGCCGCTGCCGGTCCGGCGCTGCAGCTGATCGCGCAGGTTCGGCGGCGTGCCTCTGATAGTCAGCGTGTCGGTGGCCGCATCCCAGAAAATGCGCTCGCCCAACAGCATGGCGTCGAAATTCAGGCTGATGCCGCCGCCGCTGCCGGCAAATTTGGTCAGCTGGCGCAGCGTGCCGCGATCCGCCGGGAAGCTTTCCTCCAACTCATACCCTTGCTCGCTGGAGAACTGCATGAAGTCTTTCTCACCGACCGGCGACAGCTCCTGCGACAGGGCCTGCAGTTCAATCTCTTCGCCCGCCTGCAGCTGTTCGTTGCAGTAGCTGTACACCTGTTGGCGCACCGACTGGCGCTCGTTCTTGTCCAACTGCGCATCGGCGCAGTAGTCGTCCACCGCCTGCAGCAGCCCGCGGTTTTGCGCCTTGGTGTCCAACCCTTCGGACGCCGCCAGGAAATCCATGAAGAAGTCGGCGACCTTGCGGCCTACGCGCCCGCGCAGGAAGGTCAGATAGCGGGTCGATTCCGGGTTGGTTTCCCATTCGGTCAGATCGATGCGCGCGACGATATCGGCGTTGTTGATGTCCAGATAGTGCGTGGTGTTGATATCCAGCTCTTCGTTGACGCGCATGCTGTTACGGCTGTTCAGCACCGCGATCAGCAAGTACTCCACCGCCAGATAACGGTATTGGCCGAACAGCACCACGCCGCCTTCGGCAAACGGATACTTCGCCAGTTCGTCGCGCAGGCGGCCGGTCGCCGCGCGGCTGAAGGCCAGAAAGTCCTTATCGTCCTTGCGGCAAGTGCGCAGCGCTTCCGCCAGTTCGCTGCCTTCGTTGAACAGGCCCAAGGCCTTGCTCTTGGCGCTGTAGACGCGATGCAGTTCCGTCATCATTTCTTCCACCGCCGCGTTGGTGGGAAGCAAGGTATCGCGCAACACCACGTCCAGCGTTTGCTCGTCGCGTTTCACCAATTGGTGCAGAGCGATCTGGTCGATATCCAGACTCATGATAAATCCTCCTGTTCTTTAGGCGCGTATTCAAACACTGAAGACCCCGCCCTGCAATACTAAAAAGCTGCGGCCAACCGGAAAGGCGCAGCGGGGCCCCGCCCCGGCGCGGGCGAACAATTTCCCGAATGACAGGAAGTGATAAAAGAGCGGAAAATCACTGCCCTATACGGTAAGATAGGGCACTTTGCAGATTACTAAGCGCAATTTTATGCCACAATCATCCCGTTACAGTGACGAACACGTTGAACAACTGCTCTCAGAGCTGGTCAATGTTCTGGAAAAACACCATACCCCCACCGATCTTTCCCTGATGGTGCTGGGCAACATGGTCACTAATTTGATCAACACCAGCGTTGCCCCCGCGCAGCGGAAAACCCTGGCGAGATCGTTCGCGGAAGCCTTGCAGGCTTCTGTCCGTGAAGATAAAGCACATTAATATTGACTTATGGTGACAAACCGTCAGCGTTATCGTGAAAAAGTCTCCCAGATGATCAGCTGGGGGCACTGGTTCGCCTTATTCAACATCCTGCTCGCCCTTGGGCTGGGCAGCCGCTACCTGTTTGTCACCGACTGGCCCGCATCCCTGCTGGGCCGGGTCTATGCCTTTGTCAGCCTGCTGGGGCATTTCAGCTTTATCGTGTTCGCCGGCTATTTGCTGGTGATCTTCCCGCTCACCTTCGTGGTGATGTCGCAGCGGCTGCTGCGATTTATTTCCGCCGCGTTGGCCACCATCGGGCTCACGCTGTTGCTGGTCGACAGCGAAGTGTTCTCCCATTTCCACCTGCACCTCAATCCGGTGGTGTGGGATCTGGTGGTCAACCCGGATCAAAGCGAGCTTTCGCGCGACTGGCAGCTGATGTTTATCTGCGTGCCGGTGATCTTCCTGGTGGAGATGCTGTTCGGCACCTGGAGCTGGCAGAAGCTGCGCAGCCTGAACCGCCGCCGCTTCGGCAAGCCGCTGGCGGCGCTGTTTATCAGCGCCTTTTTCGCGTCGCACCTGATTTATATCTGGGCCGACGCCAACTTCTATCGCCCGATCACCATGCAGCGAGCCAACCTGCCGCTCTCGTACCCGATGACCGCGCGCAAGTTCCTCGAGAAACACGGCCTGCTCGACCAGCAAGAGTATGAGCGCCGTCTGGTGCAACAGGGCAACCCGGAAGCGGTGTCGGTAGAGTATCCGCTCAGCGATCTCAGCTACGGCGATAAAGGCAGCGACTATAACCTGCTGATGATCGTAGTGGACGGCATTCGCGCCAAAGACGTGGCGCAGGACATGCCAACCCTGACCCGCTTCGCCCAGGAAAACGTGCGTTTCAGCGATCACTACAGTTCGGGCAACCATGCCGATACCGGGCTGTTCGGCCTGTTCTACGGCATTTCCCCGACCTATCTGGACAGCGTGCTCGCCGGCCGTAAGCCGTCGGCACTGATCAATGCGCTCGGCGATCGGGGCTACCAGCTGGGGCTGTTCTCCTCCGATGGCTTCAATGCCAGCCTGTACCGCCAGGCTCTGTTGACCGACTTCTCGCTGCCAACGCCGGCGCCGCAAAGCGACGCCCAGACCACCCAGCAATGGCAACGTTGGTTGGCGGACCAGGGTAGCAAAGAGCCGTGGTTCTCCTATATCAACTTCAGCGGCGCCGAGCCGACCGAAGGCGACAAAAAACCGGTTCCTGCCGACTTTATTCGGCGCTACCGCACCGGCGCGCAAGATGTGGATGCCCAGATAGGCCAGGTGCTGGACACGCTGAAACAGCGCGGCCTGCTGGATAAAACCGTGGTGGTGATCACCGCCGAGCACGGCGTCGAGTTCAACGACAGCGGCAAAGGCCAATGGGGCGCCGGCACCGCCTTCAACCAGGCGCAGCTGCAGGTGCCGTTGGTGATCCACTGGCCGGGCACCCCGGCGCAGACCATCAGCAAGCTGACCGGCCATAACGACGTCATGCGCACCTTGATGCAACGCCTGCTGCACGTGCAAACCGCGCCGAAAGACTATTCGCAAGGCGAGGATCTGTTCACCGCCCAGCGCCGCAACAACTGGATCGCCACCGGCGATGGCAACCAGCTGGTGATCACCACGCCGACACAAACGCTGATGCTGGACAACAGCGGCAATTATCGCGTCTACGATCAGAACGGCGATGAAATAAAAGACGAGAAACCGCAGCTTGCTCTGCTGTTGCAGGTGTTGACCGATGTAAAACGCTTTATCGCCAACTAACTGCTTAAAACTAAAGCAATCAAGTGGCGAGGCGCTTGCATTAACATCGGGAATCGGTAGTATGATTTTTCATAGCGTCGGCATGTAGCGCAGCCTGGTAGCGCACCGTCATGGGGTGTCGGGGGTCGGAGGTTCGAATCCTCTCATGCCGACCAAATTCAAGAAAACCTGCTGTTACAGCAGGTTTTTTTTCGTCTGCACGTCGAGAGGATGAGAATCTCCGCAGGAGGTTTGAGCCGAACGAAGTGAGACCACGTTGCTTTAGCAACGGCCCGCAGGGCAAGCATCGAAGATGCGCATAATCCTCTCATGCCGACCAAATTCAAGAAAACCTGCTGTTACAGCAGGTTTTTTTTCGTCTGCACGTCGAGAGGATGAGAATCTCCGCAGGAGGTTTGAGCCGAACGAAGTGAGACCACGTTGCTTTAGCAACGGCCCGCAGGGCAAGCATCGAAGATGCGCATAATCCTCTCATGCCGACCAAATTTAAGAAAACCTGCTGTTACAGCAGGTTTTTTTTCGTCTGCCGTTTACGCGGAAAGTTTGACGATCGCCGCCGGAATACCCTGACGCACCGCCGCACCGGTCACCCAATCCAGCCAGGTATTCGGCACTTCGCGCGTCGGATCGGCAAACCCCAGATCGTTGAGGTTGATGCCGGCGGCGATGCGCTCATCCATCGCCAGCGGTTCGCCATCCAGGTAGTGCTGGCTGGCCCCCATCTCCCGGTGGCCGTAGCCGTGTTCCACCGCGATCACGCCGGGCATCACCCCCGCCAGCAAACTGATCTGCGCCTCGCGGCTGCCGCCCGGCGTGCTGATGCGCACCCAATCACCGTGTTGAATACCGAAACGCGCCCCGTCCGCCGGGTTCAAGGCCACCAGGTTCACCGGCTTCACGTCGTACAGGCGCCGGATCACCGCGGTGGAGCTGCTCATCACATTCGATTTGAAGGACATCAGGCGCAGCGGCCACTGCCGTTCTGGGTAGAGCGCTTCCACCGCGCGGCCGTCCGACAAACGCGCCGGGTAGCAGGTGGGGCAGCCGCTGAAACGCTCGCCAGTGATCGCATGCCGGTGCTTCGCCACTTCCGCATTCCAGATCTGCAGCGGTTTCTCCCAGCGGTTGCCCACGCTGCCGTGGGGGGGGGGGGGGGGGGGGGGGGGGGGGG